>JAZLAL010000126.1:0-8583 GCA_045613185.1 Bacteroidales bacterium
CTAAAGCTCAGATTTTAGAGCCAGTACAATGGACAGTAGAAACAGAGAAATTAAACAAGAATGAATACAACATCGTATTCAAAGCAGAAATCGAAGATGGTTGGCATCTTTATTCACAAAACACTCCATTCGGTGGCCCAATGCCTCTCTATTTCGAATTCATCGACACACTCGGCATTGAACGCATCGGTGGCGTTGCAGAACCAAAAGCTATAGTTCATTATAGCGACGTTTTTGAAATCGACGAACATTTCTTTGAAAAAGAAGCTGTTTTCACACAAAAAGTTAAATTATTAGACGGCGTAGCAACAGTATCTGGTGTTATCACTGGTCAAAGTTGCAAAGAACAATGTGTTCCAATTACTTATGACTTTGAAGTTCAACTTGGTGAACCTGCAGTAGTTGAAGCTGATTCAGCAAATGAAGCTGAAAAATCAGGAAGTAAAGGTCTTTTCGGCATGTTGTTAGGCGCAGTTATCTGGGGTTTGGCAGCTCTTATGACTCCTTGCGTTTTCCCTATGATTCCTATGACAGTGTCATTCTTCTTACACGGTGACGAAAGCAAGGCTGTAGGTCGTTTCAAAGCTATCATGTACTACATTTTCATCGTAACTCTTTATACACTTCCAATTGCAGTCCTCATTTTGATTGCTAGATTTGGCGGTGGTGAAGATACAACAGCAAGTATCTTTAACTGGATTTCAACATCATGGATCAACATCTTGTTCTTCTTGATATTCATGGTATTCGCTGCTTCATTCTTCGGCGCATTCGAATTGACATTACCAAGTTCATGGGTTAACAAAGCTGATAGTAAGACAAGCACAAGCAAAGGTTTAGGCGGCGTATTCTTCATGGCATTGGTACTCGTTCTCGTATCATTCGCATGTACAGGTCCTATCGTTGGTACAGCTCTTATTCAATCTTTGTCAGGTGAATTTTGGGCTCCAATTCTCACAATGTTGGTATTCGCAATGACATTCGGTCTTCCATTCGCTTTATGCGCTTTGTTCCCATCATTGTTACAAAATATGCCTAAGAGCGGTGGCTGGCTCAACTCAGTTAAGGTTGTTCTCGGTTTCATTGAAATCGCTCTCGGTTTCAAATTCTTAAGCGTAGCTGACCAAACATACCACTGGGGTATCCTCGACCGCGAAGTTTACCTCGCTATCTGGATCGTGACATTCACATTGTTAGGTTTCTACCTCTTAGGAAAAATCAAATTCGCTCACGACTCTGACGTTCCTCATTTGTCAGTATTCCGTCTCGTTCTCTCTATCGTAGTTTTCACATTCGTAGTTTATATGATTCCAGGTATGTGGGGTGCTCCTCTTAAAGCTTTGTCTGGCTACTTGCCACCACAACAAACTATGGACTTCGACCTCAAACGTATCAACCAAGAAAACTCTGATAAGGTTATCCAATATGTAGACGCTAAGATGTCTAACATCTCTGTTCAAACAGAACAAGTTGACAAAAAAGTTAGCTCAGTATTGTGTGAAGAACCTAAATATGCAGATTTCTTGCATTTGCCTCACGGCCTTAAAGGTTACTACGATTACGAACAAGGTCTCGCTTGTGCAAAGGCTCAAAATAAACCTATCTACATCGACTTCACAGGCCACGGCTGCGTTAACTGCCGCGAAATGGAAGCTAACGTATGGAGCGACCCTCGCGTCCTCGAAATGTTACGCAACGAATATGTCATCATCGCTCTCTATGTAGACGATAAAACTACTCTCCCAGAAGACGAATGGATGGTAAATTCAAAAGGTAAGAAGAAAAAAACTTCTATAGGTAGCAAAAACTCTGCATTCCAAATCTCTAAATTTGATGCAAATGCTCAACCTTACTACTGCCTCATGGGTCACAATGGCGAACTCTTGGTTGAACCACGTTCATATAACCTCGATAAAGACGCTTTCGTTGACTTCTTGAAGAAAGGTGTAGAAAATTTCAACAACGGCGTTTCAATCAGAAACATCTTTGAATAAAAAGAAATCTAGAATCTTAGAATTTTAGAATGAAAGACGTGATAGAATTTATCACGTCTTTTTTATTTGAGAAATAAATTATGATGATAAAATTGAAAATAAAATAATTATAACGATTATTTATATCAATAAATTATTCGAGTGAAAATTATTGTATATTTGCGGCAATATAAATAATTATAAATCAATAAATCAAATTGTTATGGGTGTAGCAGACATTGTTATTTTAGTAGTACTTGCAATATGTGCAATTATTGGATTTTTTCGCGGATTGGAATTTGGTGCTCCTTTCGTTTTGGCAATCATAGGTTCTAAGTTGTTATCGAGTTTTACTACCAACATTCTTTCTATGTTTATCAATACTGATGGCGCAACCATGTCAATTATTTCATTCATTGTGACGTATGTTATACTTTCACTGTTGTTGAAAAAAATTGTCGTTATATTCCAGGATTTAGGATTTATTGACATAGTCGGCGGTATCGTCTTCGGCGTATGGAAAGGTTTATATACCGTAAATATCATAATATTCATAATGACATCTTTAGGAATCTCAGTAGTGGATTATAATGCTGGAAAGAATCTGGCGGTATATAAATTCGCAGAGAATTTCATAGACCTTAACATCGGATATTCCAGAACCAACAATTACAATTACGAGATTAACGATAATTTCGTTTATACCTCAAATATCTCTAACTCCTCAGCACCTTCGATGATGCCTGTTAATATGTCGGAGATAAAAGGCATTTCTTCTAAGTTCGGACAACGCATCGACCCTATAACAAAAGAGACAAAATTCCATGGCGGCGTCGATTTCAGCGGACCGATGGGCGCTGGCATTTATTCTACCGCCGACGGCAAGGTGATAAGTGTGAAATATAGCAACAGCGGTTATGGCAATAACGTTATCATCGATCATGGCAATGGATTCAGAACACGTTATGCTCATATGTCGTTCATTTTTGTGAAAATTGGTGACAATGTACAAAAAGGACATAAGATAGGAACGTTGGGTAATTCCGGAAAATCAACGGGACCTCATCTCCATTATGAAGTTATTAAAGATAACAAGAGAATCAATCCTATTAACTTTTTTTAAAGACAATAAGACTATAATACCACAAGACAACAATTAGAGACGTGTCAACAATACCTAATAGAATAAAAATAGTATTGTTGATGTGTCTCTATTTAGTTAGGAATTAGTAGTTATTGGTATCATAAATGTTTTTAATTTCTATAATTCTAGAAGTGGATTTAAATTCGTGTAAAAAATAAGGTATGTCACAACAGTGGCATACCTTATTTATTTTTGAGACGCATCAATGTGTGTTTATTTTAAAGAAAACATTGATACGTCTCTACTTTGTCTTATTATTTCATCTTTGCAAAGTGTTGATAGAAAGCAATGATTGTCTCGATTCCTTTGAAGAAGTGGTCTACTCTGTAGTTTTCGTTTGGTGAGTGGATAGCGTCTGAACCTAAGCCGAAGCCCATCAAGATAGACTTGAGACCGAGAACTCTTTCGAAAGCTGAGATGATTGGAATACTGCCGCCGCTCTTCATTGGGATAGGACGTTTGCCGTATGTTTCCATGTATGCTGCTTCAGCTGCCTTGTATGCTGGCAAGTCGATAGGACAGCCGTAAGCTTGGCCGCCGTGCATTGGAGTAACCTTGACTTTAACGTATTCTGGTGCTACGCTTTCGAAATATTCTTTGAATAATACAGAAATCTTTTCATGGTCTTGGTTAGGAACCAAACGGCATGAAATCTTTGCGTATGCCTTTGAAGGAAGTACTGTCTTTGAGCCTTCGCCAGTATAACCGCCCCAGATGCCGCAGAGGTCGAATGTTGGACGGATACCGACTCTCTCGATTGTGGTGTAGCCTTTTTCACCGCGTAATGCTGTGACGCCAACGCCGTTTTTGTATTCTTCTTCGCTATATGGAGCCATGTTGAGCAATTCGCGTTCTTCTGCTGTCGCCTCAACAACGTCATCGTAGAAACCTGGAATTGTGATGTGGTTGTTTTCGTCCATGACTTTAGCAACCATTTCGCATAATGTGTTGATTGGGTTTGCTACAGCGCCGCCGAACAAGCCTGAGTGGAGGTCAGCGTTAGGCCCTGTTACTTCAACTTCCCAGTATGCTAAACCACGCAAACCAGTTGTGATAGAAGGTGTGTCGTGGTCGATCATGCTGGTGTCAGAAACCAAGATGATGTCAGCTTTTACTAAATCCTTGTTTGTTACAATCCATTTTGAAAGGCTGCCAGAACCGATTTCTTCTTCGCCTTCAAGCATGAACTTAACGTTACATGGCAATGTGTTTGTCTTAATCATTGTCTCGAAAGCCTTGGCGTGCATGAAAGCTTGGCCTTTGTCGTCGTTTGCGCCACGAGCCCAGATTTTACCGTCTTTGATGACTGGTTCAAATGGGTCGGTATTCCATAATTCGATTGGGTCGACTGGCATAACATCATAGTGACCATAAACCAATACTGTAGGAAGTTTTGGGTCGATGATTTTTTCGCCATAAACTACAGGGTGACCTTCTGTTGGCATGACTTCAGCCTTGTCGGCACCAGCTGCTAAGATACTGTCTCTCCAATATTCAGCGCATTTTACCATGTCTTCTTTATGTTCGCTTTGAGAACTGATTGAAGGAATGCGAATCAATCCGAATAACTCTTCTAAAAAACGATTTTCGTTTTCCTTGATGTAAGAATTTGTAATTTCCATTTTTTTATATTTTTAATTTAACTAGTTTCTTTTTTTTTCGTATGGCGATGCCGTACGCTATTATGTTTAAGCCTTTCAGGCTATATGGTAACGCTATTTCTTTATCTTTATTATCTCCCAACACCCAACACCCAACACCCAACTCCTAACTCCTAATTCCTAACTCCACACTGTTTCCGTCGAAGACGGCGTAGGAGAAATCCCGAATCCAGTTGCCGACGACCGTCACTGTCGCGCCATTATTGACTTTATATTGCATCGGTTTATGCTGATGCCCGAAGACGAAGTAATCTATGTTAGGATTTTCCTTTGCACATTCCTGAGCGTATTTATATAACATAGTGTCTTCAACAACTGAGTAATAATTGCCTTCGGCTTCTTTCTTTAGTTTCTTGGCTCTATGATTATGCGACCATTTCAAGGCTAGTCCGATTCCTATATCAGGGTGAAGCCATCTGAAAAGAAATTGGTTTAACTTACATTCGAATACTTTTTTCAAGAATTTATATCCTTTGTCGCCAGGACCTCTACCATCGCCGTGGACGAGTAGGAAAGTCTTGTATTTCAACGTCATTATCATCGGTTCACGATGTAGCTGTATCCCGACTTCTTTTTGAAGATAGTCGAAAGTCCAGAGGTCGTGATTGCCTGCAAACATATGGATAGGAATACCAGCGTCGATGAGTTGTGATAATTTCCCTAATAAGCGGACGTAGCCGCGCGGAATAACAGTTTTATATTCAAACCAAAAGTCAAATAAATCACCCATAAGGAAAATCATCTCGGCATCGTTTTTTATTTCGTCTAAAAAACAAACTAGTTTCTGTTCTCTTTGATGAGAGTCCTCAAGTGAAGGTACGCCCAAATGAAGGTCGGTGATGAAATAAATCTTCTTCTCTGCCATTTCTCCTTGAAATTTATTCATCACTGTGAATTATTGTTAATATAATTTAATATTTCATTGTCAAAACTCGTTCCTTCTTCCTTATGGAATCTGATTTTAATAGGTATTACAAATACTGGAATGTCATCGAATTTGTTGATGAATGATGAGTTAATCAGTCTCATTGCATCTTTCTCAGTTGTGATAATAGCTTTGTTCTTACCTATTAAACTATTGTATTTTTCAATGATCATATCAATGTCTTTTTCAGTAAAGTTATGATGATCACTGAATTGCATTTTTGATATGGTGTTGTATTTTCTCTTTATATGGTCTTCCAGAGAATAAGTGTTTGCGATTCCGCAAAGAAGCAATATGGTTTTGGCGTCTTTGATATCGGTTTCATAGCTTATTTTACTGAAAGGCTTGAAGTCGAGATATTCGATGTAGGAATAGAATATTTTTTGATGGGGTAGGAGTTTGAGACTGCTTTCTACATCTTTTCTGTAATAAGGCGTTATTACGTTGGGAGATTTTGTCACGACTATTATTTCTGCTCTTTGTGCAGCTTTTTTTATGTCTCTTAAAATTCCAGCAGGGAATAAGTGGTTGTTGCTGTATAAGTTATAATAGTCTGTCAATAAGATATTCAGTCCTGGCTTTATTTTTCTATGTTGATAAGCGTCGTCGAGGAGTATTATTTGTGGCGGATTTTCTTCTTGAAGAAGTCTTTCCATGCCTTCGCAACGGTCTTCAGCAACGGCTACTTTTACATCTTTGAATTTTTTGAAAAATTGAAGCGGTTCGTCACCGATGTCATGATATGTATGGCTTTCGTTAGCTAAAATGAAACCTTTTGTATTACGTCCGTAACCACGACTTAAGATCGCGATTTTATATTTGTCAGACAATAGTTCTGTGAGGTGTTCTATATGAGGTGTTTTACCTGTTCCACCCAAATTCAAGTTGCCGACACATATGTTTGGAATGTCGTAACTCTTTGATTTTAAGATGTTCCAGTCATATAACTTATGTCTTAAAAATAAGACGATAGAATATATAAATGATATGGGTAATAATAACCTTTTCATAATTTTCAACAATTGAACAAATTTACGATTATTTTCTTGAAAAACAAAATATAAATGACAAAAAAATCGTATTTTAGCAAAAAAATAAATGATGAATAGAGTCTCTGAAATTTTGTCGTATATAACGGAAGTCGCGCCTATACATTGGCAGGAAAGTTATGATAATTCCGGACTTTTGGTTGGTGATGCTAATGCTTTGGTAGATAAAGTATTATTGACTTTAGACCTTACTGAAAAAGTTATTGACGAGGCTATAGAGAATTCATTTCATCTTGTTATAAGCCATCATCCGTTAATATTTAAAGGATTGAAAAATATTCTTGTTGACGACACAACGGGAAGAATCATTACCAAAGCAATTAAAAATGATATTGCAATCGCTGCGATGCATACCAATATCGACAATAGTTTTTATGGCGTAAATCGTGTTTTGGCGGAACAACTCGGCTTAAAAGACTTGAATATTTTGCATCCAAATATCTCAGAATCTCAGACTCTCAGCGACCAAGAACTTCAAGTGGGAAGTGGAATGATTGGTGTTTTGGAAAATGAAATTTCAGAAAATGAATTCTTAAAATTTATTAAGGAAAAACTGAATGTAGGCGCAATACGTCATTCTGAGTTTTTGAATAAACCAATTAGAAAAGTCGCGATTTGCGGTGGCTCGGGAGCTTTCTTGATAAACGATGCAAAACGCTGTGGCGCAGATGCTTATATTACTGCAGATTTAAAATATCATGATTTCTTTGATGCTGATAATGAAATACTTATCATCGATGCGGGACATTTTGAAACAGAACAATTCACAAAACAATTATTTGCTGATATTATTCTCAAAAAAAATCCTAAATTTGCAGTTCAAATTTCGAGGGTGAATACGAACTCCGTTAATTACTTTGTTTAATATTAAATATCTTATAAATATATGGAAGACAATAACTTAAAAAATCACAACGTAGAAGAACAAGAAATTACTGTTGAAAGAAAACTTATCGAATTGTATACCTTACAACAAGTAGATTCTAAAATCGATAAAATTCGTATCATCCGTGGTGAATTGCCTCTTGAAGTTCAAGACCTTGAAGACGAAATAGCTGGTATGGAAACACGTATCGCTAAATTCAATGAAGAATTGGAAAAATTCACAAATGACATCGCCAGTTACAAAAATAAAATCAAAGAAGCTACAGCTCTTATCAAGAAATACGAAGAGCAACAAAATAACGTTCGCAACAATCGTGAATACGAATCATTGACAAAGGAAATCGAATATCAATCATTGGATATTCAACTTTGCGAAAAACGTATCAACGACTGTACAAAGAAATCAGAGATGTTGAAAATATCTTTGAATGAAACAAATGCTCGCCTCGAAGAACGCAAGGGCGACTTAGAACTCAAGAAAAACGAATTGTCATCAATCGTTGAAGAAACTGAAAAAGAAGAACAAGATCTTATGGTTCGCTCACAAGAAAGTGAACAACTCATTGAAGAACGTCTTCTCACAGCTTACAAACGTATCAGAAAAAATGCTCGCAACGGTTTAGCAGTTGTTAAGATTGAACGTGACGCTTGTGGCGGTTGCTATAACAAAATTCCACCTCAACACCAACTCGATATCCGTATGCACAAGAAAATCATCGTTTGTGAATATTGCGGCCGTATCTTAATCGACCAAGATATCGTTGATATGTATCACAACGAATCACAAGATTGATTTTAATCACATAAAATGAAAAAGGTTGTCAATTTTACTTGGCAACCTTTTTTTGTTTGTAGGTATATTGTTTTTATCAATACAGCTTCAATTTCAAGGAAACGACTAGGCTATGTATGTTTGTTTTTTCGTTGACGATTAATCCTGGAGCTA
>JAZLAL010000127.1:0-5639 GCA_045613185.1 Bacteroidales bacterium
TGCGTTCTTAATCGGCTCAGTCCACCAGCGTTTACTTCCGACAATGAGAAGTTTTATGTCGTTATTATTTCTTTTCTTAAATAAATCAAATGAAGTGAAAAGACGTGCGAGATTCTTACGTGGATGCAAGGAACCGACGAACATAAAATACGGATTGCCTTCTGTGTATTTGTCTCTTATCTCTTTCTTAACTTCTTCACTTACAGGAGAAAATATCTCGTTTGCTCCATTATATGCGACTTCAATCTTATCTGGATTTATGCCGTAACATTCGCAGATGTCTTTCTTTGAAAAGCCAGAAACTGTGATGATTTTATCGGCTTTTCTTGCATATTTTGGAAAGAACTTTTTATAATGCCAGAGATGAATCTTTGGAAAATCCTGAGGGAAATGTTCGAAGTTTAAGTCGTGAAACACAGCGATTTGCTTGACTTTACTTCTTAAACTAAGATAACCGTCAGGCGACAGATACAAATCTGCTTTTATCTTACGAAGGTATCTTGCAACAGCGAATTCGAAGAATGCTATATATAAAAACGGATGGCGCGCTGGCGGGAAAAGCACTACCGGCTTGACATTGTCGGCGAAGATGAACTTAGGATCCGGCTCTCTGTCGAAGATGAAATGAAACTCCACTTCCGGATGCGAAATGACCATACGACGCAGACATTCATAAGCCACCCAGCCAATGCCTTCCAGCTTATCCTTCAGCAACAATCGTGTATTTACAGCAATCTTCAAAATTCAAAATTTATTTTCACAAAAATAATAATTTATTAAAATCTCAGAGATTCAAAAAATCAAAATCTCAGAATTATTTTTAGGATATTACATTCCTAATTACAAAGTCGCACGTCCGTGCGCCTCTACACGAGACCATAAAAAAATCAAAATCTTAGAAACTCAGAAACTCAAAATCCCTCATACCCTTAAATCCTCAGTTCCTCAATTCCTCTATTCCTCAATTCCAAACTCCCAAAAGCATTCCCGACACCATCCAATGATTGAAGCTGTTTCCTTCGTCATCGCCTTGTGGTATCGCGATTGTGATTGTATGTTTTCCTGGTTTCAAGAATGACAAATCAAAGTAAACTGGTTGCGTTGCTGTTCCAGGACACCATCCTGAACGTGACAAATCTGATGACGATTGTCCGTTCCAGAAGTTACCAGAAACTGGGTTCATCTCTCTGAATGTAGCGCAGTCGCAACGCCATGGTGTGTGAGTGAAGACTTTTTCTCCGTCGATGATGATGACATTTTCTTTAGGGTTGAATTCGTCGCCTCCGCCCCAGCCGCCGTGGCCTGTGCTGATATATCTCAAACGAAGGTCACTGACGTTTTCTGGAACTTCAAATTCAACGGTGAGACTGTCTGTCTTGAATAAACGGCAGTAATGCTGACCGCTCATTTCCATTACGTTACAAGTATTGAACAAAGGCAATGTCCAGTCGTCGTTGTAACTTAAATCCCAAGAATAAGAACTTGGATAAGCGAGAATGTCCATGCTTAATTTATGACCGCCGCCATCGTAATTGCTGATGAAAGCACCGATTAAAACATCACCACGAAGGTGTTTCGCTACATCAGTGATTTCTTGTTTGTAATAAGCTTCGTCTTCCCATTCCAAACCGTCAAATTTCACTCTGTTGTTAAAATGACTTACGCCAAATGGAGTGAAGAAACGCATCAGTTCCACAACTGGTGTAAAATCATCTTCGAGTTTAATAGCTCTATATGTAATATCTCTTTTATCTGTATAAGAATGAAGCATTTGAATGCTATCAATTAAAGCATCTCTCAAACTCAATTCTCTGTCGGTAGGAATCACGAAGATAGACGCTGGTCTGTCGTAAGCATCGCCGTTTGACTTTTGTCTCACATCAAGGAAATAAGAATAATGTTCTGGCAAAGTCTCGAGATTCATTCTTTTAAGAATCAAGGTTCCATATGAGAAATGAATCACTGAGTCGTAAGGTATTTCACCTTTGAACTTCTCTATTTCAGCGAAATGAATCTGTTCTTCGTTGAAGACAGGAATCTTAATGATGAGTTTGTCTTTTGCGATTTTGTCGATATCTCTTGTTGAGACGCGTTTTCCGAGGTCGGAAGGAATGGTTTCTTTTTTCAGTTTCTTATCTTTCTTAATATTTTTTAACTCAAAGACACTGCCACCGTTAACGATTTGACGAATCATAACACCATCGAGAACGCCTCGACTTAATGTAGGAGTCGCGTTATAACCGAGAGATTCTGTCATCCAGATTTCTATTGTATTAGAATTGATGCTAGTACGATATTTTTTACAATCGTAGCCGTTTACCATTTCGTTGCCTTCTTCGGTAAATTCAATATTAGATTTCAAAGAAAAAGAAGCGAAATAAGAATCGCCATCGGCGTATTTCATTTGAAAATACGCACTGTCAGCAGCATAATCGACGTAAGTAATGTCTTCAGAAATTCCAGGAATCATTTCGCCATCGAATGTATTTATGTCTTGTATTTTCAACTGATTGCCAAAGCGTTTCACTTCTACGAAAGTAGTGTCGCCGCTATGACCGATAGAATACATTTGATAAATGAGACGCTGCTGTGCGCTAGCTGACAATAAGAATAATGTAAAAATAAATGATAAAAATAATTTTCTGCTCATGATTATAAATGTGTTGTTTTTAATTATTTATTTCAATTGATTATTATTTTCCAGTGACCGCCTTTTGCTCCTCCAACTCTAACTAGCATTCCAGCTTCCCTATATTTGCGTATGATTTTCTTCACTCCACTTTCCGACATACCGAGAAAATCTTGTAATTCTCGTATTGTTATGTTTGGATTCTTTGATACTGCATCAAGAAGTTTCCGGTTACTTTTTTGGTTACTTTTTTGGTTACTTTCTTCGATTTCTTGAAGAGAATCCAAAATACATTTCAGCATAAAAGTGATAAAAATCGTACTATTTCCAGCTTTATCACTTTGAGCAATAGATGAATAATATTCTTGTTGATGTTTTTTAACAATAGTTTCCACCGGAATCCAAGCAAAAATAGGTTTCCATTGCATCAATAATAATGTTTGCCACATACGCCCCATTCTACCATTTCCATCAGCAAAAGGATGAATGAATTCAAATTCATAATGGAAAACGCAACTGCTAATTAACGGATGTACTTTTGTTTTTTTTACCCAAGACAGCAACTCTTTCATCAAGTAAGGAATACGTATCGCTGGAGGAGCCATGTGAATACACTTCTGTCCATCAAAAACACCTACACCATCGCTTCTGTATATGCCATTTTCTTTTACCAAATCTGTCATCATGAGACGATGTGCTTTGAGAAGATCTTCCTCTTTGTATGGATTTAACTCAAATAGAATGTTGTATGCTTCATTAGCATTCATAACTTCCAAAATCTCGTTAGGTGGTCCAAGAACACGCTTTCCTTCGATGATTGCTGTTATCTGTTCAAGCGAAAGTGAATTGTTTTCTATTGCTAAAGAAGAATGAATTGTTTTGATGCGATTTTCTTTTCTTAACGTTGGAGTTGGTATATCTTTATCATTTACAGACATCCTTCCAAGAGTTTCCGCTATTTCAACAACTAAAGATGTCATCTCATCTGTGACCGTAAATGGCGGAATATAAGAAGGTTCTGTAAATTTGTTCATTTGACTCTTTATTAATTTTCAATTCTACAAAGATAAGAAAAGGCTAAAGACGAAAGGCAAAAGGCTAAAGATTTTTTGTATTATTTTTAAATAAAAAAAAGTTGCCTAATACTAGACAACTTTCTTCGAACTAAATTGATTTGATGTTTTAAAATCAGAATAAATCAAGTATATCTAAAAGATATTCGATGATAAATCCTCCGAGCACAATAGGTGCTACAACTGACACTAAACAAAGTATAATTCCTATGATAGATTTTGCCAGGCTTTGACCCTTGATAATAGCTATAATACCACAAATGAGTCCTATAGGAGCTAATAGATATATTAAGTAATTGACTATTGGTATTATAGAGATTACAATTGAAATTATACCTAATACTAATGATGTTGTGCTCAAACCTGAATTTGCCTTTTGTCTTTCAGCGAATTGTTCCATAATTCTATATTTATTTATTTGTAATTAATTTTTATTACCAATCTAAATCATCCATCATGTCGAGAAGATCTTCCTCCATTTCAAGAACTTTTTCAGCAGCTTTCAATGATCTTTCTGCTGACTTAAGAGCTTTTTCATAATCTTCATCATCGTAGTCTTCTGCCATTTTTGTTGCTTCTTTAGCAATTTGGTTCAAAGCTTCAAGTTCTGATGCAACTGGATCTTTTTCTTTTACTATTTCTTTAATAGCTAATTTGTCAATAGAAAATGTTTCTGATCTTTTTAATGCAGTATTGAAATAATCAGCTGAGAATTCATTGATGAATACGAAATCTACAACAGAACCAACATCACCCTTTACAAAAGAATCAAATTTGGATTTTTCAGAATCACCTAATTCCATCTGGTACCAGCCGTTAATGACTTGAACTCCATCTTCATCTTTTAAAACGAGAACAGGATAAACAGAAACATCATTGTTGGCTTTCTTTTCTAACTTTAATTGAACCTTAACTCTTAATCTGCCATCTTTTTTGTTTAAGGTACAACTGTCAGACACAATTGAAATTAAGTTAGCATCGTCTCCATAGACACCGACTGCTTTTAAATTTTTTGATGTGATTTGAGGTTCTTCTGTACCACCTCCACATGAGACCATGAATAATGCCACTAACATTACTCCTAAGAATTTAACGAATTTTGTTTTCATAATGATGTGTTTTTAAATTATTTGCGGCAAAAGTATGTAAAAGCAACGACACCACAATTTGTCTTTTTTTGTCTTTTTACAATCACTTAATTTTCAAGTTTAAACAATTATGATTATTAAAAAAATATTACCTTTGTAAAACCATCTTTTTGATAACTTAATAAGTCTTAAATAAATTAATTATGAGAAAAAACATCATTATCATGGCATTAGCAGCTTTATCTTTAGCTTCGTGCAGTGAGAAGACTGAAAAACAAACGGCTTCTTACACTCCTCCTCAAGACATCGTCATCGAGTCTGACATCATGACTCCAGAAGTGATGTGGTCGATGAACCGCCTCGGCGAATATGCTGTCTCTCCTGATGGCAAACATGTCGTCTATAACAACACTTATTTCATTATTGAAGAAAATAAAAGCAAGACTGACATTTACATCATCGACATCGATGGCAATAACAACAAATGCTTGACATCTTCAGCATCAAGCGAATACAGCCCTGCTTGGAACAAAGACGGTTCTAAGATTTTGTTTATGACAGCCGACAGCGGCGAGATGCAGGTCTGGGAAATGAATCCAGACGGCACTGAAAGAAAACAAGTCTCTTTCGTTGAAGGCGGTGTTTCTGGCTTCAAATATTCTCCAGATGAATCACAGCTTTTGTTCACAGCTGAAGTGAAACTCAAAGACAACGTAGCTGACGTCTACCCTGACCTTCCTCTTTCTTCAGGAAGAATCAACAACGACTTGATGTATCGCCACTGGGACCAATGGGTTGACACTTACGCACATATCTTCGTGACCGCTGATAACGGCAAAAATAAAATGG
>JAZLAL010000128.1:0-20347 GCA_045613185.1 Bacteroidales bacterium
GTCGCCAGGAGCACCGAATGGGATAAACACTACTTTGTCGTCAGGTTTGGCAACGCTCATGCCTTCAGCGCCAGCGTCGATGATGCTGACGTCTTCTAAAAATTCAGGTTGTTTAATTTTCTTTTTCATGTTGCAAAGATAGGAAAAAAGTCAACAAGACTACAAGACAACAAGACAACAAGTGTTTTTTTTAGGCAGTGGGCATTGAGCTATGAGTTGTGAGCATTTTGCTCAATGCTCGCGGCTCAATGCTAGTAGCCTCCAATGCGTTAGGGATTGGAGCGGCATCCTTTGCGAGCGATTTTGGGAACGGGATTTGGGAACGGGGACGAGATTGGTTTTTGGGAACGGGATTTGGGAACGGAGACGGAAACATGGCGAGCAAAGATATAGCGGAAAGCCCGACGGCTTCGCCGGAACGCCCAAAATAAATTGAAAATTAACTTTCCATTTTCAAATTTCAAATTTCAATTCAAAAATAACTCCTAATTCCTAATTAAAATGTATCTTTGTAAAAACGAAAATCCAACAAAAATGAAGATACTTCCTGTTGAAAAGATAAGAGAAGCTGATGCTTTTACAATTGAAAATGAACCTATTGATTCCGTCGATTTGATGGAACGTGCGGCGTCGAAGGTTTATGAATGGTTTATGAAACGCTGCAAGACCAAGGAAGTTTCTGTTAAAATTTTTTGTGGAATCGGCAATAATGGGGGAGACGGTCTCGCTCTCGCTCGCATGCTTTATTTCAGCGGCATAATTCCGCAGGTTTTTGTTGTCCGTTATTCAGACAAGATGAGCCGCGACTGCGAGATAAATTTCATACGTCTTAAAGAAGAGACTGAAGTCCCAATGTACGAC
Organism: Bacteroidales bacterium; assembly: GCA_045613185.1. Taxonomy (GTDB): domain Bacteria; phylum Bacteroidota; class Bacteroidia; order Bacteroidales; family F082; genus Limimorpha. The sequence continues at coordinate 862 of JAZLAL010000128.1, forward strand.
ATCTTCTCCGAAGACGATTTTCCTCAGATTTATGATAATGACATAGTTATTGACGCTATTTTCGGTTCGGGATTGAACAGGCCAATAGAAGGGTTCACAGCGGAACTGATAAAATATATTAACAAATCCAACGCTATAAAAATAGCAATCGATATTCCATCTGGATTAATGGCGGTCAGCAGTCAGCAGTCAACGGTCAATGGTCAACAGCCAATAGTCAAAGTTGATTACACTCTGACATTCCAATTCCCGAAACTTGCTTTCATGTTTCCGGAATATGACGCTTTCGTCGGGAAATGGGAAGTGCTTGACATAAAACTTCATAAGGATTTCATTGACAATGTCGAGACTTTGAATTTCTATACGACGGAAGATGTCGTAAAACCGATAATTCGTAAGCGCACGAAGTTCTCGCATAAAGGCACATACGGACATGCTTTGTTGGTGGCGGGTTCGTCGGGCAAGACAGGCGCTGCTCTTCTCGCAGCTGAGGCATGTATGAGAACGGGTGTCGGTCTGCTGACGGCGCATCTTCCAAAAGACGCGCTGCTTCCAATGCAAGTCTATCTCCCAGAAGCGATGACGAGCATAGATAAGTCGAGCACACATTGCACGGAAATAAATGACATACTTCCATATACAGCAATCGGTGTCGGACCAGGAATAGGAAAGAATGAAGATACTGTAACGCTTTTGAAGAAGATAATTCAGGAAGCGACGCAGCCTCTGGTGCTTGATGCCGACGCCTTGAATATACTCGCCGACAATCCTACATGGCTATCGTTCTTGCCAGATAACACTATTCTTACGCCGCATCCGAAAGAGTTTGACCGTATGTTCGGAACGACGAATAATTCTTTTGAACGTCTTGAACTTCAGAGAAAAATGTCGGTTGTACATAATATAATAATCGTACAGAAAGGAGCACATACTGCCATCACATTCCCGAATGGAACATGTTTCTTCAACTCGACGGGTAATCCTGGAATGGCGACGGCTGGCAGTGGCGACGTCTTGACGGGAATTATTTTGTCGCTTCTCGCTCAACGATATACGCCACAGGAAGCAGCTTTGTTAGGCGTGTTTATGCATGGAAAAGCAGGCGATGTTGCAGCGGAAAAAATCGGAATGGAATCGATGATAGCGAGAGATATTACGAAAAATATCGGAAAGAGTTTTATATAATATCCACATAAAATATCCACGAAAAGACACGAAATTTTCACGAAAAAAGATACATGAAGATACGGGTCGATACGCGGAAAAATATTTTTCCGCACGAATAACATTAGAGGATGATATACGTTATTTTTAAAAACAATGTCGAACATAATAAAACAGCAAGAAATAGATAATCTTTACTTTTTATAGGAAAAAATATTGTAATTTTGTTAATCTGAAAAAATGACTATGGTTAAGACAAGTATTCTTTGGGCTGACGATGAGATAGAACTTCTCAGACCGCATATTATGTTTCTTGAAAAGAAAGGTTATGAAGTAGTTACGACAAACAATGGCAGTGAAGCCATCGACTTGGTTCGTGAACGACATTTCGATATAGTTTTTTTGGATGAGCAGATGCCTGGCATTTCAGGTGTCGAGACTTTGGAAAGGATAAAGCATGAGTTTCCAAATATTCCTATCGTGATGATTACCAAGAGCGAGGAGGAAGGCGTGATGGAAGACGCCATTGGAAATAAAATCGCTGATTATCTGATTAAGCCTGTAAATCCAAATCAGATTCTTCTTTCGTTGAAAAGAAACCTTGAGCAAAAGCAACTCGTCGATGAGAAGTCGACATCGAAATATCAGCAGGAATTCCGTAAGATCGGAATGGAGATGAATAACAACCTGAACTATAACGAATGGGTTGACGTTTATAAGAACCTGACACGTTGGGAACTCGAGCTTCAGAAGTCAAATGACGAGGGAATTAAAGAAGTTCTTTCTATGCAGAAACTGGAAGCTGATACGCTTTTCTCGCGTTATGTGGAACGTAATTATGTTGATTGGGTTCAGCCTAATTGTGATGACAAACCTACGCTTTCGCATACTTTGATTCGTGATAAAGTCATTCCTCATTTGGATGATAATGATAAACCTTTGTTTTTCATTCTTATAGATAACCTTCGCTATGACCAATGGAAGTCGATACAGACTTTGTTGGAACCTTATTTCAGAACTGAAAACGATGATATATATTATAGTATCCTGCCAACGACAACGCAATACGCGCGCAATTCAATCTTCGCAGGATTGATGCCGCTTGAAATACGTCGTCGTTTCCCAAAATATTGGGTTGATGAGGAAGATGAAGGGACTAAAAATCAATACGAAGAGGAACTTCTTTCAGAACAGTTGCGTCGTTTCGGAAAGAATATAAAATGTTCTTACAATAAGGTCTTGAATCTTGCTGCAGGAAAGAAACTCGCTGAGCAGATGTCGAATCTGATGCAAAACAAACTTAATGTAATAGTTTATAACTTCGTCGATATGTTGTCGCACGCTCGTACCGAAATGGAGATAATCAGAGAGTTGGCGTCAGACGAAGAGGCTTATCGTTCCTTGATGCTTTCGTGGTTCGAGCATTCTTCTTTGTTCGACATCATGAAATATATCTCGCAGAAGAAGTGTAACGTCATCGTCACTACCGACCATGGCTCTGTCTGGGTTAAGAATCCAGTTAAGATTTTAGGTGACAGAGATGTTAATACAAACTTACGTTATAAATATGGCAAGAGCTTGAAATATAATGCGAAAGAAGTATTTGAAGTCCGTGATCCGGAAAAGATATTCTTGCCTAAAATAAATGTAAGTACAAGTTATGTATTTACTCGTGCCAACGATTTCTTCGCTTATCCTAACAATTATAATTATTACGTTAATTATTATAAAAACACATTCCAGCATGGTGGCATTTCTATGAATGAGATGCTTATTCCTGTTGCATTTTTGACAAGTAAATAAATTTTAACTATGCAAGATATAACATTTGAAATCAACGGTATAGAGGAGTTGTCTGCAGTATCAGACCATCTTGTAAGCTTACGCGATAAATCAAATATCATAGCTTTTTATGGTAATATGGGTGCAGGGAAGACGACGCTAATAAAAAATCTTTGCTCAAAATTGGGTGTTCAGGATGAAGTCAATAGTCCGACTTTTGCTTTAGTAAACGAATATCAGACCGAAGCATTCGATTCAGTCTTTCATTTTGACTTTTATAGAATAAAAAGCTTGGAAGAAGTCTTCGATATTGGTTATGAAGATTATTTTTATGGAGGAAATCTGTGTCTTTTAGAATGGCCAGAACTAATTGACCCTTTGATGCCAGAGCATTTTATAAAAGTGGAAATAACATTAGGCGACACTGACGATAGTAGAGTGATTAAAGTCAGCGAGTTATAATAATAACCATTGACTGTTGACCATTGACTATTGAACTTTGAATTGTGCTAAATAAAAGGTATTTTTTCTTTGTTAATTAGAAAGAAATACCTTAATTTTGCATAAAATTTTTTTTATGAAAAAAATCGTCTTTGTTGGTAGCGGAGCTATCGGAACAGCAATCGGAAATGTTTTGGCAAGAAAAGGTGTTGACGACATTACATTGCTCTCTATAGAAGAAGAAGTTGTAGAATCAATAAATAATTTAAGATATAATTTAACATATTTTCCTAATGTTAAATTGTCTAGAAACCTTAAAGCAACGACAGATATTGGTATTTTAAAAGAAGCCGATGTCATTTTTATGGCAATTCCTTCAACGGCAGTCGTTGGTTATCTTTATGATAACAAAGAACATATAAATCCAAAATCTATTATAGTTAACTTAGCAAAAGGCTTTGGAAAATGTGATTGCTTGATACCAGATTGTCTGCAAGGTAATTTCTCTAATCCGATTATAATGATGAAAGGACCATCTTTCGCCAGAGAGATAATAAATCGTCAGGATACAGGATTTACCTTGGGTGGCTATGATAACCAGTATTTTAGTGAAATATCTGAATTATTTGAAAATACAAACATACGCTTTGACTTCTCCAATGACGTAACAGGAGTGGAGTTGGCAAGTATCTTGAAAAATATTTACGCAATCATTATCGGTATGCTTGATGCCAATTACGACTCTGCAAATATGAGATCTTTGTTTATTACAAAGTCAATCAATGAGATGCGTAGTTTGATGATGACTTTCGGCGGTCAAGAGATAACAATGTTTAATTATTGTGGTTTCGGTGATTTCGCGCTGACTTCACTCAATGACATGAGCCGTAATAGAACATTGGGACTTTTGATAGGTAAGGGCTTCTTTAACAGCGGCATTTCAGAAAAAGTCGTGCTTGAAGGTCGTATCGCTGTCGATGTGTTCTATCAAAAAGTTCAAGATAGTAGTATAGATATCAATGCATTCCCTCTTATGTCAGAACTATATCATGTGTTCAATGACAATGATTACCCAACAAAGAAATTTGTTAAGAATGTTTTGAATAAAATCAAATAAAATTTTTGTAGATACATTCAAAAGTCACTACTTTAAACTTTAAACAAAAAATGGGTATTGTTGTTCGACAGAGCATAAAAGGTGCAATAATGAATTATTTAGGGGTGTTGGTGGGCTTCATCACCACCTTTTTTATTGTTACCAAATACCTTACTACGGAAGAAGTTGGCTTGACGCGAATCCTGGTTGATGCGTCTATCTTGCTTTCCGGATTGGCACAGCTCGGGACTAGCACCTCGGCAATGCGATATTATCCGTACTTTAGAGATGAGAAGGAAAAGGACCATGGCTTCTTCGGATGGACCGTGATAATTCCATTCTTCGGTTTTATCATTTTCTCGATTTTGTTTTTTGTCTTCAAACAGCCTATAGAAAATTATTTTTCACAAAACTCAGAACTGTTTGTTAATTACATCTACTTCGTCATCCCTATGGCGTTTTTTATGGTGTATCTTCTTGTATTTGAGACAAATTCAAATCTTTTGATGCGTATCGTCGTCCCTAAATTCATTAGGGAAGTGGGGATAAGACTTATGACTTTAGTGGTTTATCTGCTTTATGCTTTCGATGTGATAAACCTCGATGGAATGGTGATAGCACTTTGTCTTACATACGGATTTGCAACGCTTTTTAATGTGGTTTATCTTTTCACGTTAAAGAAAGTTTCTTTCAAAATACAACCATCATACGTTTCAAAATGGTTGCGTAAAGACTTCATTTTCTATACTTTATTCTTGATAGCAACATCTTTGGCAGGAAATCTTGTGCCAGTTTTGAATACATTTTTCGTGTCGGGTAAACTTGGCTTGGCAGTGGCTGGTATCAATACCATTGCCGTTTATATCGCAAATTTGGTGGAAATTCCATATCGTTCATTGTCGGCAATATCACGTCCGCAAATATCTCAGGGAATGAAAGATAATAATATGCAAGAAGTTAATAACTTAGTGCAGAGTGTTTCGTTGCACCAATTTATAGCTTCAGTATTTATCTTTTTCTTAATCTGGATCAATATTGATCTGCTTTATAAAATAATTCCTAATGGAAATGTTTATGATGCAGCAAAATTTGTCGTTTTCATACTTTCTATCGTAAAAATCGTTAACACATCTCTTAATGTAGGAGCTACGGTTTTAAGTTATTCTAAATATTATTATTACTCGCTCTTATTTACAATAATACTTACAATTACAGCTATTGTTATGAATGTCAAGCTTATACCTCTATGGGGAATGGAAGGTGCAGCCTTGGCTTCATTGATTTCTTATCTAATATATTATGCGGCATTGTTAACATTTGTTAACTGGAAACTTAAAGTGACGCCATTTTCTGTTAAAGAATTTTATATGTTGATTATAATTGTCTCTTTATTTGTAATAGATTGGTTGTTGCAGAGATATATGTCAGAGCAATTGATGTCTTCATTTAATAATGAAATAATAGGACATATTGTTGATTCTGTTGTCAGAACAGCTTTTATGTCATCACTTGGGATTGTAGTTATTTATAAATTAAGGATTTCAAAGCAAATAAATGATATAATTGATAAATGTTTATCATTTTTTAAATTAATATAGAAATATTATGAAAGTTATAATAGTAGGACCATCACATCCTTACAGAGGTGGAATTGCGGCATTTACAGATCGTTTGGCATCGGAGTTTTTGGCTGAAAACGATGAGGTTGAGCTGTTTACATTTACATTGCAATATCCTTCAATTCTGTTTCCAGGAAAGACTCAATATTCAGATGCACCTACACCAAAGGGCATTAAGATTTTTAGAAGGATAAATTCTATAAATCCATTGTCATGGATTAAGACAGCAAAAGAAATAAGAGCAAAAAATCCTGATATTGTGATATTTGCATATTGGATGTCGTTCTTTGCACTTTGTTATGCAAAAATGGCTAATATAATATCAAAAAATAAGCATACGAGATGTATTGGCTTGGTTCACAATATGATGCCTCATGAAAAATCATTGCTCGATAGATTTTTCTCTCCATGTTTTGTAAAGAAAATGGATGCTTTTGTTGCGCTTTCAAAATCTGTTTTAGATGATATTTCTAAGTTGGATAAAAAGTCAAAGCCAAAATGTTTTTCACCGCATCCTCTTTATGATCATTATGGCGATAAGGAAGATAAATCGTTGGCAATAAATAGCTTATATCTTGATGATAAATATAATTATCTTCTTTTCTTTGGATTGATACGCGAATACAAAGGCTTGGATTTGCTTTTGAAGGCTATCGCTGATGAACGTATTGATAATTATCCTGTTAAACTTATCGTGGCAGGTGAGTTCTATGAAAAGAAAGAACCTTATTTGCAAATGATTGATAATTATAAAATTAACGATAAGGTTATCATTTGTGACAGGTATATTCCGGACGAAGAAGTCAAGAATTTCTTCAATCTTGCTGATATGGTTGTTCAACCTTATAGATCTGCAACGCAAAGCGGCGTTACTCAGGTGGCTTATCATTTTGAGAAACCGATGCTTGTTACTGATGTCGGTGGACTGAGAGAGATTGTTCCTGATGGAAAAGTCGGTTATGTTGTTGAACCGCAACCTGTTAAAATTGCAGATGCTATCTGTGACTTTTATGATAATGACAGAAAAGAATTCTTTGAAAATAATATCGTAGAAGAGAAGAAAAAGTATGAGTGGTCAAAGATGACAGAGACGATTAAGAAATTATATAATGATGTTTCAAAATAATTGCTGATAATGAAGAAGATAATTTCACTTTTAACAAAGATATTCCCTCGTCAGATATTAATAAAATTTAGTTATTTGTTTAGTATTTTGATAAGACCATTTTATTGGGGAAACAAGGTGGAGTGTCCTATTTGTGGAAAACATTTTCGTAAGTTTTTGCCTTATGGTTATGGTGAAGCAATGGATAACCGCTTGTGCCCTAATTGTTTGTCTTTGGAAAGACATCGTTTGTTGTGGTTATATCTTAAAGAGAAAACTGGATTTTTTACAGATAATTTAAAAGTTCTGCATTTTGCTCCAGAACAACCTTTCTTAAAGAAATTTAAGAGTTTGAAAAATCTTGATTATACAACAGCAGATTTGGATTCTCCAATTGCAGACTTACATATTGATGTCACAAATATAGATTTGCCAGATAATACTTACGATGTGGTTATATGTAATCACGTTTTGGAACACGTTGATAATGTTGATAAAGCGTTTGCTGAGATAAAAAGAATCCTGAAGCCACAAGGCTGGGCAATATTGATGGTTCCGATTAATCCAAATGTCGATACTTTTGAAGACCCTACGATAACGGATCCTAAAGAACGTGAACGTCTTTTCGGACAATATGATCATGTGAGACAATTCGGTCGCGATTATGCAGAAATTCTGCGCAAAGCTGGATTTACCGTTGATTCCGACAAACTTTATTTTGAACTTACAGAAACACAACGCGAAAGAATGCAACTCGCACGTCCAGGAGAGGAACTTGTTTATAGAGTTATAAAATGAAGAAAGCGAGCCAGCTCGCTTTCTTCATTTTATAACTATCAATAAAACTCTGGGTGCATCTCTCTGAATTTCTGTTCGAAGTCCCAAAAACGTCTGATGCTTTTTTTGCTCCAGTCTAATCTTAATTCGTCTTTTTCTTCTTCTGTTAGATGCCAGTCAATGTCGCTGTTATGTAAACGCTGCATCAAAGTGTACATCATCAATGCTGCAGAAACACTGATGTTGTAGCTTTCTGTAAATCCAAACATTGGGATTTTAACATACATATCGGCGTGTTCTAAGGCATAATCGCTGAGACCTGTTTTTTCCGTTCCGAATACAATGGCGACAGGTTGGTCTAAAGGAAGCTCGTCGGGAGTGAAGTCGTCTTGATGAGGACAAGTGGCAACGATTTTATATCCTTTTTTGTGAAGGTTGTCGAAAGCTTCTGGAGTGTTGAAGTCGTTTTCGTTATATTTTTTTAGGTCTAACCATTTTACGCTGCCGACAACGATATCAGGATTTACATTATAAACCCAACGGTTTTCGATGACATGAATGTCCTGAATTCCGTTGATGTCGCAACTTCTCAAAACTGCACTCGCATTATGTGACTGATAAATGTCTTCCAATACGATAGTTACATGTCGTGTTCTGTAGTTTAGAACTTCTTCAAAACGTTTTTTTCTTTCTTCTGTAGTGAATTGTTGTAAAAATTTATATAATTCTTGATCTTTTGGTGACATTGTTAATATTTTTTAAGTTGTTTAAATTCTTGATTTATACATTAATATAATAATGTATATATGCGTTTTTTTTCTATTTTTTTTGTTAAAAATAATTGAGCAAATATATTTATTTTTTTTGTTGTTTTTTCAGATAAAAAAACTAAATTTGCACTTCGAAAAACTAAATTTGATATGGCAAAACAAAACGTTAAGAATGAAGGTGATGAACGCCTCGAATCAGTTGAAACAACTTTGACAAAAGCAGAACAATTTGTTATTGATAATCAAAAGGCTATTATTGTCGTATTGTCAATAATGCTTGTAGCAGTTCTCGCTTTCTTTGGTGTTAAAAAGTATTATTTAGAGCCACGCGAAAAAGACGCTCAAGCAGCAATTTATCATGCAGAAAAGTATTTTGAGAATGATAATTTTGCAACGGCATTGAATGGCGATGGTAACTATCTCGGTTTCGTAGATATTATCAACGAATTTGGTGGTACAAAAACAGCTAATTTAGCAAAATATTATGCTGGTGTATCTTATCTCAATACTGGCGATTTCAACAAAGCTGTTGAGTATCTTAAATCATACAAAGGTAAAGACGTTTTAGTTTCATCATTGGCTTTAGGCGCATTAGCTGACGCTCAAATGGAATTAGGTAATGTTGCTGAAGCAGCTGCATCATACGAAAACGCAGCATTGAAATCAGCTAACAGCTTCACTTCACCAATGTATTTGCTCAGAGCAGGTATGGCTTACGAAATGGCTGGCAACTACGCAAAAGCTATCGCAGCTTACAACAAAATCAAGGCTGACTATCCTAACAGCAATGAAGGCTTCAGCATTGAAAAATATATCGCAAGAGCTCAAGCTGAAATGAAATAAGTAATTAAGCGAATAAATACGCACCCGATTCGAAAGAGTCGGGTGTTTTTTTTAATAAATGTTTTATGAAAAAACAGATTGGATTAGAAGAGAAACCAAGATGGTTTACGGGTAGTTATCTGATGGTTTGGATAGCTAATTTTATGATGTATTTTTCGTTTTATTTCGTGACACCATTGTTGCCGCTATATCTCCGCGACGTGTTCGAGGCCGACAAGGCGACGATAGGATTGGTGCTGAGCGGTTATAGTGTTGCGGCATTGGCAATACGTTTCTTCAGCGGTTATATCGTCGACAGATTTCCTAGAAAGAAAGTTCTGCTAATAGGATACGCTTCTTTTGCATTGTTTTTCGCAGGTTATTACATAACAAGCTCGCTGTTGTTATTTGCGGTGATAAGAACACTTCATGGAGCTCCGTTCGGCCTGACTTCAGTGTCAAGCAATACAGTGGCTATCGATGTGTTGCCTTCGCAAAGAAGAGGCGAGGGAATAGGATACTGGGGCCTTAGCAATAATTTTGCGATGGCAATCGGACCGACACTGAGTTTGTTGCTTTATAGTACTTATAATAGTTACAATATCTTGTTTACGGTTTCTTTGATATGTGCGTTGTTGGGGCTTGTCGTAAACACATTCGTTGATTGCAAATATCGTCCGCCAGTAATGGAAAAGAAGAAGATATCTTTAGACAGATTTCTCTTGCTAAAAGGCTGGAGTCAGGGAATTTGTATCGCGATGATTGCGATGTCGTATGGAATTCTTTCTACTTATATCGCGATTTACAGCAAAGATATATTGAATATCACGACGGGAACAGGAACGTTTTTCATGCTTTTTGCATTCGGCTTGATACTGTCACGCTTTGTAGGCGTACGCGCTTTAAGCAAGGGCTTCGCTACCAGAAATGCGACATACGGCGTTATAATAGTTGCTATCGGATATTCAATGTTCGCTTTTTGGCAAAGCTTGTACGGATATTATATTTCTGCGGTGGTGATTGGTTTTGGGCAGGCAAGCATGTATCCTGCAGTTCAGACGATGTTCTTGAATATGACAACAAATGAGAAAAGAGGTACCGCAAATGCTACTATATTGACGAGCTGGGACTTAGGCGTAGGTCTTGGAATCATAGGCGGCGGTTATGTGGCGGAACATTTTGGCGGTTATAATATAGCGTTCATTTTGTCGGCTGTAGTTTCCTTGATCTCTGTGATTTTCTTCTTGTCATACGCAAAGAACGCTTATCTTAGGGATAGGATTAGGAATTGAGGAATTGAGGAACTGAGGAGTTGAGGGATATTGTAGGGAGTCCTAAAACTTATCTTAGAAATAGAAGTTAGGAATTAAAAAACATGTAGTCTTTTTTTCTTATTTTTGCAAAAAAGAAAAATTATGAAGATAGTATATTTTGGTACGCCAGAGATTGCGTCGTCGCAGTTAGAGGCTATAATATCAGCTGGTTATGAAGTTGTTGCCGTTGTTACGGTTCCTGATAAACCTGCAGGAAGAGGTAAGAAAATTCAAAGTTCTGATGTTAAGTTGACTGCTTTAAAATATAACTTGCCGATTTTGCAGCCAGTAAGTTTGAAATCGCCAGAGTTTATAGAAGAGCTTTCTTCATATAAAGCAGATTTGTTTATAGTAGTGGCTTTCAGGATGTTACCTGAAATAGTTTGGAGTATGCCTCCGATGGGAACATTTAACCTTCATGCTTCATTGTTGCCTCAATATCGTGGCGCAGCCCCAATAAATCATGCTATTATTAATGGTGAAAAAGAAACCGGTCTTACGACATTTCTCCTTGATAAAGAAATCGATACAGGCGAAATTATTATGCAGGAAAAAGTCGTCGTTGAAGATGATGAGACAGCAGGAACATTGCACGATAAATTGATGTTGCTTGGAAATAAGGTCATCGTTGAGACGATAAAGATGATAGAGGAGGGGAAAGTGCATTCTCAGTCACAGACGTCTATTATCGAAAGGGAAAATTTGCAGTTGAAACCAGCTCCTAAGATTTTTAAGGAAGATTGCAAAATCGACTGGACAAAAGACGCTAAGTCTATATACGATTTCATCAGAGGATTGTCGCCTTATCCTGCAGCGCACACTCAATTCGTTTCTGAAAACGGTGAAACTATAGATATTAAGGTCTTTGAAGTCTCTTTGAAAGAAAATAAATCTGAAGATAATGATTTGTATAGAATAAAGACAGATGGAAAGTCTTATTTAGATATTGTCTTAGGAAAAAATAACATTTCGATAAAAGTCATTCAGCAGGCAGGAAAGAAAGCCATGCCGATAGCCGATTTCTTGAGAGGTACTCGTCTTGAAGGTGACTGGATGGTAAAATGACGATTTTTTTTGATGAAAATAATGGAATCTAATCTTATGAAATGTAAGGTTAGATTCTTTTTTTTGTACAAAATGTGATTTTTTTTATCTGAAAATTAAAAAAATGTATATGAAATTGTATAAAATGAAGCAGGAAAAAAGTATTTTTTTTAAATAAATTGAAGAAAAAAGTGACTTTTCTTATAATAAATTGAATTTGTATCGATTGCTGTGTTTTATAGTAAATACAAGCATTTCGGAAAAGCGAGTGAAAAACCTTTGTTTTATTTGTAAAAAAATATGAAATTTTCTTAAAAAAATATTTGTTTTTTAATAATAAATAATTAGATTTGTGAGCGAAAACGATTAAGTTATAATTACTTAACAATATTTAAAGTTATATTTTAAATTAAATTGAATTAATATGAACAAGGCAGAATTAGTAAATGTCATCGCAGAAAAAGCTGGTATGACAAAGGTTGATGCAAAAAAGGCACTCGAAGCATTCATGGACGCATCAGCAGAAGCATTGCAAAAAGGTGACCGCATATCTTTAGTAGGTTTTGGTACATTCTCAACAACAAAACATCCAGCAAGAAAAGGCCGTAACCCACAAACAGGTAAAGAGATTATGATTGCAGAAAAGACTGTAGTTAAATTCAAAGCAGGTGCTGAACTTGTAAAAGGTCTCTAAGATATTTATAAAAAAATGAAAGATCGCTTCGGCGGTCTTTTTTTTTATCCTTTAATTTCTTAAATTTGCAACGCATAAAAAGAGAAATTATGAACAAGCTAAAACTATTTATTTTCATGTTTTTTATTGCGCTTGCGACAAATCTTCATGCGCAATTAGGAATTGGAGTGAAGGGAGGTCTGGATTTTAATTCAATCACTCGTTCTAATTCTGGTCGTATTGATGAGACTTATCATGCTAAAAACGGTGTTGATTATGGTCTCGTGTTTAGTTATCAAGTTAACGATTGGTTCGCTCTTAGAGCTAATGTTGAAATGTTGTCACGTTCTCATACAATGAAACGTAATTTGAATGCCGTTAAAGGTGTTTATACAGATTATAATAATCAGTATCTTACAGTTCCTGTCATGGCTGACTTTACATTTGGTGGTAAGAAAGTGCGTGGACACTTTATGATGGGTGGTTATGTGAGCTATTGGATGGTAGCTAACGTTAGCGGTAAAACATTCGACATTTACGATAAAATAGTGGATTTTGACGAGAAAATGGAATTTAATGAATATCAAAACCGTCTCGTCGCTGGTCTCGTCGCTGGTCCTGGATTAAGTGTCGACTTGTCAGAAAATATTTCTTTGGAATTAGACGCTTTGCTCTATTATGATTTGATGAGTTATATGAAAGTCAGCAAGGTGGCTCCAGATCCTCGTTATAACAACACGGCATCATTAACTTTAGGTGTAATTTATAAATTATAATAATCATGCGTAAAATATCATTGATAATATTAGCGATAATCGCATTAACATTCAGTTCTTGTAGAAAAGAACCAGCATATACTCCATATATAGGTGCCAATACAAACTTGGCTTACAGTACATACGCAGAACAGTTTGATGTGTTGTGGAATAATATCAACACAGGTTATGTGTTCTGGGATGTTGACACAACAGATTGGGATGCGGTTTATGAAGAATATATGCCTCAATTTGAAGCCTTGGATATGCGCATAGAATCAGGAAATGGCGTTGCAACCAAAGAGTTACAAGCTTTATATGAAGAAGCAATGGGTGGACTTATAGATCATCACATGTTAATTCAAGTGAAGAATTTATATTCTCATGGATATGATTTCGTTAGCATCAGTCCTGCGAATAATGAAATTAAGAAAAGAGATTATTATTACAAGGATAGTAACAAACTCTTAGACGAATTGAGCAAATTCAACAAGAGTTTGGCATCTAATTCAGTTTCAGGTTATAAGATTTCATATAGCGGTTTTGAGAAAGTCAGCACAGATGACGTACATGTTACAATATGTTATATTTTGTTTGAACTTCCTGATGGACGCTTGATTCCTTATCTTTGGCAAAACGGATATAAGATGAGTACTATAATGTATGGATTAAATAATTCATCATCACCTTATTACAAAGCTGCTCAACTGATTGATAAATGGAAAAATGCTGCATTGAAGACACCAAAAAATAAATTGGCTGGTGTTATTCTCGACAACCGTTGTAATGGTGGCGGATATATGTCGGACTTGAATTATGTTGTAGCACCTTTCGTCAAGAAAGAGCTTGAAGTTATATCAACACGTTATAAAGAAGGTCCAGGCAGACTTGAACATTCTGTATGGTCACCAATGACAATCAAAGCTTCAACAGAAAACCGTGACTTGGCAGGGGAGAATATTCCATACGTTGTTTTGTCAAATATTTATTCTATCAGCATGGGCGAAATTACAACTTACACTATTTCGCAATTGCCAACAGGTTATGTTGTTGGAGAACGCACATACGGCGCGACTGGTCCGCTCTTGTCAGATGCTGTCGACATGACATACGGTGGTCCTTTCGGTGATATTGAAGAAGAACGTCATTATGTATATACTTCAACATATGAAATCAAAACACACGAAGGATTTGTTCCAGAAGGAGTAGGATTTTCTCCTGATAAGGAAGTCCTTACCAAAGATGCTGGCGTTAAAGGACAACTTGATGCTGCATTGGAGTATATTAAGAATTATAAATAAGACAATAAGACAATAAGTCTATAAGATGACGAGAGGAGCGCTGCATTCACTGTGGCGCTCCTTTTTTAGTCAATAGTCAATAGTCAACAGTCAACAGTCAACGGTCAAAGCTTCAGTTTTCCGTCTTCGTCTTGTTTGATGACATTGTTATCAATCAGCCATTTGATGGTTGTTAGGACTTTTTCTTCGTGATAGTTTTTGGAAATATTTAAAATTTCATAGACATCGGCTTCGCTTTCTCTTAATTCGCTTACGATAGCTTCGCTGATTTCCTGATATTCTTTTTCGCTTAAAGTCATTTTGTTTTTAGAAGAACAGACGTCGCATTTGTCACAAGTCTTTTTTATGTTTTCTCCGAAATATTTTAAAAGTTGTACGCTTCTGCAGTCTTCGTTGTTATTGACGAAATCAATGACCGCTTGAACGCGTTTGTTGGCGTCTTCTTTTCTGTTTCTATAAATCTCGTCGGATAAAGAAAAATATTTTGTATCCATTCTTGGTGTCAGGAATTGAATCTGTGGCTTGTCGTTACGAGGAATATAGTTTAAGAAGTTAAGTCGTTCTAAATTATGTAGTTGTTTGTTTATAGCCTCGACTGGCATTCCGGTTTTTAGAGATATTTGTTCTTCTCTGATATTGACGAAATCGCTCAGGACTCCAGGTAGATTTCTTAATAAATATTTAATTAATGTATCATATTCCTTATATTCGATTTGGAAACGATACAAATCCTCACGTCCAGCTCTGATGTGAATTTTTGACGGAGTGTTGAGAGCTTCGGAAGTGACGAAATAACCTTCTCTTTCAATGAGTCTTATTGAGTTATAGACTTCAAGTAAAGGGAAGTTATAATATTTTGTGAATTCATCGATATTGAAGTCGTAAGTCTGGTTTTCGCCTGCGCCTATTGGAATTTGGAGATAATTGCCGATGGCATTATATATCGTTCTTATTTTATCAAGATCAGGGTAGGAGCTTGTTAGATTTTCTTTAAGTTTGTTTATGTCGGTGTCGGCGACGAGCAAGAACGCCTCTGACGGTTGAAGGTCGCGGCCTGCACGACCAGCTTCTTGGAAATAAGCCTCGAGGCTGTCAGGTAAATCTAGGTGAATGACGAGGCGCACGTCGGGTTTGTCGATACCCATGCCGAAGGCGTTAGTCGCCACGATGACTTTGATTTTGCCGTCCATCCAGAGCTGCTGGCGATAGTCGCGAGTCTTGGCGTCGAGGCCAGCGTGATAGAACGACGCGCTGATTCCCACTGACTGCAGCCAATCTGCGATGACCTTGGTGCGCTTGCGGCTTCTAACGTAGACGATGCCGCTGCCAGATGTCATCTTTTGCAGCAGACGGTACATGAGACCGAATTTGTCAGCCTCGTGGATGACGTTATATGTCACGTTCTTACGTTCGTAACTCGTCTGAAATACGTTATTCTTTTTAAAAGCCAGACGATATTGGATGTCGTCAACGACTTGTGGCGTCGCCGTCGCTGTGAGTGCGAGTACGGGAGTGTTGGGAATATATTTCCTGATTTCTGCTATTTTTAGATAAGGAGGACGGAAGTCGTAGCCCCATTGCGAGATGCAGTGCGACTCATCGACGGCGAGGATGCAGACCTTCATCTTTTTCAGTGCCTCGATAAAAGAATCCGTCATGAGACGTTCTGGCGAGACATAGAGGAATTTCAGCATTCCGAACGCCGCTTGGTTATAGGCGATTTCTATCTCGTTATGATGCATTCCAGAGAAAATGGCTGCTGCCGCGATGCCAATCTTTTTCAGGTGCATCACCTGGTCTTTCATGAGAGAGATGAGCGGCGTGATGACGATGCAGACACCGTCCATTGCCATTGCTGGGACTTGGAAACATATCGACTTGCCGCCGCCGGTAGGAAGTAGTGCGAGAGTATCGTTGCCGTTGACGACAGCATCGACGATGTCTTCCTGCATCGGACGGAAAGAATGGTAGCCCCAATATTGTTGTAATATGTTTCGTGTTAGTTCCATTTTTTTAAAGTCGCAGAGACGCAAAGTCTCAAAGTTACGGAGATTTTGTGTCGTAGTGCTTTTAATGCAAAGTTAATTCAAAAAGATGAGATGTCAATATGTTTTTCCATAAAAATGGAGGGAAAAATGCTCTTGAGAAAAAATAGTTCTTTCATAATATCAAAATAGGGTTGTTTAGTAAAATGTCAAATATATGATGATATATTTCTTTGTCGTTTATTTTGTTAATGCTTGTGATTTTCTTGCCAGCATCTTTTGATGAAGCACCACAATGAAAGATGTTTTCATTGGGCGTTTTGTAATCAATTATTATGTATCTGTCGTGGTAGAAACCATTTGTTTTGTAGAATGAAATATCAATATTTGGATATTGTTTCTGAAAATCGTTAAGTTCGAATTGATGAAGTCCTTTCCCGATATTATCGCTGAAGATGCATACTTTGATGTTTTCTTTAATATTTTTTATTAGTAATAAAGTTTTGATTCCTATATAGTTATCAATGATATAAATGGATTCTCTGGCGGTATTATAAATATTGTTGTAAGCAATATCTGCATTGAAATACTCTCCGTTAATTATTAGAATTTCATTTGTTTTATTATCTGTAAAATTTTCAATGAATTTAGACAGATTATTCTTTGTTACCATTTCGTTTCTAATGTCGGCAATGTCTTTAGTGTTTTGCGTTGTTTGTATTGATAATTGTAATAATTCTTTGTTTTCAATATTGTTGCTGTTTAGAATGAAGTCTTTCATTTCCTTGAATGTTCTTATGAGAGTTTTGCTCTGTTTTGTAGCAAGTTTTCCTTTAAGAACAGTCATCAGCATGTAGATTCCTTGTTCTGTGAAAACGAAAGGAAGATATTGTCGACCACCACGTTTGTCTTTTGAGGTCAAATTTTTTGACCTCAAAACGTCATTTTCTAATTCTAAGGTCAAATTTTTTGACCTTAGAATTTTATGATATTCTTCTTTCGTTAGTTGAAATCTGAAATCAGAATCGAATTTTTCAATGTTGTTCTTTACTTGCTGATTGAAGGCTTTTGTTGTGTAGTCGTATAGTTGAGCCAAATCAGAATCAAGCATTACTTTTACACCTCTTACGGTGTAGATTAAATTTTTAATATCATTCATAAACTATCTATATGGTTTTTAGTTTGACAAAGATATATTATAAGAAATGAGCTGTCAATACATTTTATTATAAAAATTCAGTGAAAAGTGAGATGTGAATAAATATTAACGAAAAATTAACTTTTGATGTTAAAAGATGTTAAGAACTCAGACACTGACACTAACTTATAGACTCGGTGACTCGGAGTCTTGGTGACTTTTTTAATTATGAATTATGTGTTATGAATTAAAAAAATTCTATATTAGTGCCATCAAACGAAACTGTTGAAGTGCCTTTTCTCTCGCAAAGGCGCAGAGGAACGCAGAGTTTTATCGATGCGTAACAAAAGTCTGTTGCCTGTAGTCTTTTGTGATATTTTTTGAATAAACGATACTCTTAAACTCTCTTTCTTAGTTGTTTGTTTGACATAAAAGATTGACAACTATGATTTTACCTCCCCCGATTTTGTTTTTTAATTTGCCGTGTTTCTGAAAAAAAAGTTTACATTTGTATTGCTAAAGTTTTATAACTATTAGTAATGGGTACATTAGTTATAAGGTTTAAAATATAATAACCAAAATATTAAAACGATACATTATGGCAGCAGCAAAAAAAGACACTAAATACTCTTCGGCAGCAGTGAAAGCTCTTAAAGCCGTATTGGAGAAAATAAGGAAGGCCTTAGCTGAAGCATTGGATGCAGCCCAGCCAAAGGAAAAGACAATTAAGGATGGGCACGAATATGTTGATTTGGGCTTGCCAAGCGGCTTGAAGTGGGCTACATGCAATATCGGAGCGATAGCTCCTGAAGCTTCCGGCGATTATTTTGCATGGGGAGAAATCAAGACCAAGAAAAGTTTTAGCGAAAGCGGTAGCCTTACATACGGCGAGATTAAGTACAGTATAGAAATAGCAGGTAACTCACAGCTTGATGCAGCACGAGCCAACTGGGGCGGCAGTTGGAGAATGCCGACCAAATATGAATGTCAGGAGCTTATTGACAAATGCAAGTGGAAATGGGTTACAGTAAACGGCGTTAACGGCTATAAGGTAACAGGACCAAATGGTAACAATATTTTCCTTCCTGCTACGGGCTACCGTTTCGGGTCATCGCTCTGCGACGCTGGAAGCGACGGTTACTATTGGAGTTCTACGCCTTTAGACTACAACACCACCAACGCGTACGCCCTCGGCTTCTTTAGCGGCATTCTCGATATGGACTACGACATCCGTTACTACGGTTTTTGTATTCGTCCTGTTTCAGAATAAAAGCGAAGCGCGTGGTTTAATGCATAATTCATAATTCATAATGCATAATTGGGGTGTTGCTCTGATAAGGGTGACACCTTTTTTAAATTGAAAATTGAAAATATTGAATGTCGGAAATTTGTAGAGACGCGTCAATGTATCCTGCAAAAATAAACACACATTGACACGTCTCATGGAAATTGAGAATGTGTTGTTGTTTTTTTGAGACGTGTCAATGCGTTTTATAGCATGTTGCATTGACGCGTCTCTACAGGGGGACGGTGGGATAATATTCATCGTCTTTCCAATTAGAGATGTTGTTTTTGATGTAATTGTCTTTGATTTCAAATTCGTTGTTGTCGCGAATGATTCTGTCGTGAAATCGCTCCTGCCATTTGAAAGGAATCTCTTTTTTGAGAGCATATCTTGTGATGCCAGACTTTAATTTTAAA
>JAZLAL010000129.1:0-3562 GCA_045613185.1 Bacteroidales bacterium
TGCGAGCACCTGGACCGAAATATGATAATTCGTTGAGAATAAATCTATTTACCATTGTTAATTATTTTTAATGTTAATAATAAGTTTTAATAAGCAAATATAAGATTTCTTATTAAAGATTCAAAGTTCATTTTACTAAAATGTTATAAAAACTTTTTGGCAAATAAATATTTTCAATTTCAATTGCATCTTTGAAAAGAGGTGCCATTTCTTCATCGCGGAAACCTGCAATTCCGCAGCCGATTCTTGTTACCAAGAATTTTAATTCATGATGAGATTTAGCGAAGTTGATGAATTCATCGACATAAGGCTTAATGACATCTACGCCACCATGCATCGTTGGGATACCATAACTTTGACCTTGTAATCCAACTCCTTGTCCCCAGATTGCTCCGAATTTATTATATGCAGCACGAGCTGCGCCTCCACCGTGCATGCCGTCAAGATTGCTTCCGAAGACAAATATTTCGTTTGGTTTTAAATTGTTGATAATATCAGCAGATATTCTTTTTTCTGTATTCATGTTATTATATTTTAAAATTCTAATCTGAAACCTTTACTTTTTAATTCTGCGTATTTCTCTGCATTGAAGCGATACATTATCGGAACACGTCGTGATGCGTCTTTGGCACGTTCTTCAACTTCTGAAAGTATGCCTAATTTTGTGATTTTATTATAGAAATTACGTCTGTCGAATTTGACTTCTAAAATTGCTTCGTACAAGTTTTGTAGTTCCGACATCTTAAATACTTCCGGCAATAATTCAAACCCGATTGGTTCAAAACAGATTCTTTCTTTCAGAACTTTCAATGCCTTGCGGAATATAAGTTCGTGGTCGAATGCCAATGAAGGGATTTCGTCTAATGAAAACCATTGAGCTTCCTCTGCATCATCGCCGCCTTTCACTTCTGATAACCTTACCAAAGCGTAATGCGCAACGGTGATGACTCTTTCTCTTGGGTCTCTTTTAACATCTGAAAATGTGTAGAATTGTTCGACTGTGACGTCTTTTAAACCAGTCTCTTCTTCTAATTCACGACGAGCGCATTGTTCTGCAGTCTCGTCCATATTCATGAAACCTCCAGGAAACGCCCATTTGCCTTTGTATGGGTCTATGCCGCGTTGAATCAATAATACTTTGATGTTTATTCCATCAAAACCGAAAATGATACAGTCGGCAGTGACTGCAGGATGCGGATATTTGTAACAATATTTTAACTCAGAACCTTGGCCATTGGCTGTTGGCTTTTGAACTTTTTCTGATAAGGTCTCTTTCATATTTATCATTGCGTTAATTTTGCGCAAAGATAAGAAGAGATTTTTAGTTGTCAAGAAAATAATGTGTAAAAAATACGCAAAAAAATATTATGTTTTTTACAACAATTTTTATTTATATTTGTTATACCTAAAATATATCATTATGAAAAATTATATTATTGAATCTCTTATCATTGCTATCGCTTTATTTCTGATGGGCTTATTTTTGAAAAATGGTCTTGATGGTTTTTCTAATAAAGACCGTGTTGTAAATGTTAAAGGTCTCGCTGAGATGGAAGTGAAGGCTAATAAAGTAACGTGGCCATTGATGTATAAGGAAATTGGCAATGACCTTACATTTTTATATAACAAGATAAATTCTTCTAATAAGACGATTGTTGATTTTTTGAAAGAAAATGGTCTCGATGAAAATGAGATTACCGTTAATGCTCCAGAAATCGTTGATATGAATGCAGAACGTTATTCTTCAAATCAAAGCAATTATCGTTATAATGTTACGCAAGTGATTACTGTAGCTTCTTCTAAGGTTGATTTAGTGCGTCGTCTTATCAACGAACAGAGTGAATTGTTGAAACAAGGCATCGCTATTACTGGCGGCGATTATATGTATCGAGTGAAATATGAATATAGCGACTTGAATTCTATTAAACCTCAGATGATAGAAGAAGCGACGAAGAACGCAAGGACTGCTGCTCAGAAATTCGCTTCTGATAGTGACAGTAAACTCGGTAAAATCAAGCGAGCTTCACAAGGACAATTCAGTATTTCTGACAGAGACGAGTTTACACCTTATATTAAAAAGGTAAGAGTCGTAACGACAATAGATTATTTTTTAGAAGATTAGGAGTTATGAATTGTCGAAATGATTATCGCAGCTGCAACAGAAGCGTTCAGTGATTCAGTTTGGCTTCCTTTTCCTCTTGGGATATGAATAGGGGAGGTGACAAGAGGAAGAACGTCTTCTCTTATTCCGTGTGACTCGCTGCCGATGATGATGACGCCGTTTTTCTTTTCAATCTTCTTTGTGAAAATATTTTCACCTTCCATCAAGGCACCGTAGATTGGAGTTGTAAAGTTGCAGAGTTGCAGAGTTGCAGAGTTTGTATCTGTAAGACTTTGTGTCTTTGTGTCTTTGTGTCTTTGTGTCTTTAGCAGGAATTCTTTTAAATCAGTTTCGATTATTTGGATTCTGAAAATGGAACCCATTGTAGATTGTATTGTCTTGGCTTGCCATGCGTCGGCACAGTCGTGGCTGCAGACTATTTTATTGATACCGAACCAGTCGGCGGTTCTTATCATAGTGCCTAGATTACCTGGGTCGTTGATGCCGTCGAGAGCGAGGATGAATTCGTTTTCGGCATCTTTAGGATTTATGTTATAAGAAGGAGTGTGAGCTGTTGCTATGATGCCAGGAGGCGTCACCATGCTGCTCATTTGCTCCATTTGTTTTGCATTGACGATCTCGTATGACTTAAGACTTGCAGCCATTTCAGGGAATTTCTCCAGCCAAGTCTCTGTGACTAAAACATTTTCAACTTTAAAGTCGGAAGCAAGGAGTTCGCTGACGAGTTTGTTGCCTTCCACGACAAACATTTTGTTTTCCTTACGGAATTTTGTCTGTTTGAGAGATTGAATGAATTTTATGTCGTTTTTTATCATGATTAATTGATATGTAGAGACGTGTCAATGATGTCTTTTATGATAGTAAAAATAGTTTTTTTTAAAATTACATCATTTACGCGTCTGTACAATGATGTGTCTGTGTTTTCAAAAAAAAGCCGAAGAAGTGATTTCTTCGGCTATAAATACAAAAAACCTTAATATGAAAAATCTTCAGTTTAGGATTATTCAGCGAAAACTTCGAAAGAGATTTCAACAGATACTTCTTTGTGTAATCTTACGATAGCTGAGTAAGTACCAACTTCTTTAATGCTATCTTCTTTGATTATGATCTGTTTGCGATCTACTGTCAAGTCTTTAGCTTCTTTAATAGCATTAGCTATTTGAACGTTATTCACTGAACCATAGATTTTGCCAGTTTCAGCTGCTTTAGCAGGAATACGTAATGATAAACCTTCTAAAACTTGTGCTAATTCTGTAGCTTCTTTTCTAATTTTTTCTTGTTTGAAAGCTTGTTGGCGGATTTCTTCAGCCAAAACTTTACGAGCTGATGGAGTGGCTAAGATAGCCATACCTTGTGGAATTAAGAAATTACGAGCGTAACCAGGTTTTACTGTTACGATATCGTTTTTATATCCCAAATTTTTTACATCTTGTTTAAGAA
>JAZLAL010000130.1:0-15947 GCA_045613185.1 Bacteroidales bacterium
TTTGATACGTTGGGTTTCTTTGAGGAGTTCTGCGAACAAACCGCGTAATTTTTCATAATCATTGATGACGAAATATGTCTTGCCGTCTTTGACGATCTTTTCAATTACATTGTCAGCCTTGCCTTTTTCGTAGCACCATTCAGAGATGAGTTTACGGTCTTGCATGTGTGATTCTGTCACGTTTTTACCTAATTCGATACGTGAAAGTTGGCTCATTATACCATTACGGATGAAGTTAGCGTAAGCTGCCTTATAAGCTTCCATGTCAGGCATGATGCCGAGTTCAACCATGATTGGGTCAGCGCAATAATAAAGACCGAATAAGTCAGCGCGTGCTTCTTCAAGTGCTGAGTTATACTCTTTCAATGCGTTAGGCTGTGTTGTTGGAAGAAGCTGTCCTGAACCGTGACCGAGACATTCGTGTAAGTCGGTGTGTACCACGTCAGCATTGGAACCGTATTTCTTGCAGAGGTCGATTTCTTCTTGTGAGTAAGCGAACTCAGCCAAGACGCTCTTTGGTGATTCCTGAGCTGCTTTGTCGTAAGCGTCCATCAGGTTGGTGATTGTAACTGATTTTGAACCATAATCCTTACGAATCCAGTCTGCATTAGGAAGGTTGATTCCGATTGGAGGTGCTGGGAAACAGTCGCCAGCCAATGTTGTGACGATGATACCTTTTGCAGTGACGCCTTTACATTCTTTTTTCTTGAAACGTTCATCGACTGGTGAGTTATCTTCAAACCATTGAGCGTTTTGGCTGATGAGTTCAGCGCGTTTTGTTGCTTCCATGTCTTTGAAGTTGACAACAGCTTCCCAAGTAGCTTTCATTCCCATTGGGTCGCCATAGTCTTCGATGAAACCGTTGACGAAGTCGATTGTTGAGACTGAGTCTTGTACCCAAGCAATGTTATATTCGTCCCAAGTATTGAGGTCGCCAGTTTTGTAATAATTGATAAGGTGATTTGTGTAATTACGTTGAGCATCGTTTTCTGCCACGGCATTAGCTTTTTCGAGCCAGAAGATGATTTGGTCGATAGCTTCACCATAGAGACCGCCTGACTTATAAACGTTTTCAAAGATTTTACCGTTTTCTTTCACGAGTTGAGAATTCAATCCGTAAGATATTGGAGTAGCGTCATTTGGCACTCTCATATCGTCGTAGAATTTCTCTACTTCTTCTTTAGAAATATCGCCTTTGTAGAAGTTAGTAGCAGAAGTTTTGATGATGTCCTCTTCCCCGCTGCGACGTGTTGCATATAAGTCTTTATCGAAAATCACAGGAGTGATGAATGTCAAGAACTCTTCAACGCTTTCATTTTCTGCGAGAGGAAGTTGTTTTGTGTCAGAGTTTTTCACGAGTTCTGCGAAGTAAGCTTCTGTGATTTCTGGGAAGAATTTATCTTCTGCATAATGATGATGGATACCGTTGCTGAAGAAGACGCGTTTTGCGTAAGTCACGAAGTTTTTGAAGTCTTCAGTCTCGCGGTTTCCATTGTAAGAATTAAGGATAGCCTCGTTAGTCTTGCGCACTGTGAGGTTATACTTGAAGTTCTGGTCAGCGAGGATGTCGCGTCCACATTTAGCAGCTTCACCTAAATAATAAAGGTATTCTTTCTGTTGGAGTGTAAGGTTTTCCCATTCAGGAATTTGATAACGCATGATTTTAATGTCAGCGAATTCATCGACGAGATATTTAAAGTCGCCGTTTGCTGTCTGTTGGTTGCTTGTATTACAACTACATAGCAATCCAAAAACGCTTAATCCCATAATAAACTTTTTCATTACTACATAATTTTAAATAATGCACAAAAGTAGTGATTTTTTTGAGTCAGCAAGTAATCACCAACTCGTATTTTGCAGTTCTGCTCCCAATGCTCTTATTTCGTTAAGAATCAGCTCTTCACGTTCCTTACTTGGCTTTTTAGTTCCATTGATGTAAGCAGCAAACAGACTCTGCTGTATTCCCAACCTGCGAGCTATCGCCGATGCATTTATTTCCGGATGGGAAAGAAAGAATTTTGAGATACCAACAGGTTCTGGGTCATCATATTCAAAACTCTCGAAAGACACGTCCTCATCAAGTTTCTCCCAATGAATACCTTCATCGGACATTTCATAGTCATTACGCTGCTCTTCTGTTGCATATAGCAAGTGTTTGTAATACAACAACGACTGCCACAAAGTGCGGCCATCGTCAGTCAGACCATAAATGCGGTCATTCTCAAACCAGATTGTAGTGATTTTCATAACCATTGAATTTTATTGTGTTTTAATCATGACCAAACACATTTTTACTTTTTGTTTCCAAAGTGTTTGTTCCATTCAGAAATTGCCAACTCTTTGTTTTCCTCTAAAATAGATTCTGCAAGTTTCAAATCTTTGGGCTTTATACCTTTGCTTTCACTTAACACTATTTTATCTGGAAGAATCATAAACTTAGCTCTTCCATCGGCGTTCTTAATATGAACATGTATTGGTTCATGTTCACGGGAATAAAAGAAAAATCTTATTCCAAACATTCTAAATAATTCAGACATAAATTTCAGTTTTAAAGTTAATATTGCAAATATAGGTAATAAATTTATATCCTACAAGTTTTTTTGAGATTTTTTTATAATTTTATTAAACAACTAAAAATCAACAAAAAAGCACCTTGAAATCTCAAGATGCTTTTTTGTTTACTTCTCCACTTCCCCATCCCAACTCAGGAATCCAGTATTAAGTTCTATGACTTTGTATCCTGCTGCAGTCAGTTTATTTGCCACCATTTTGCTGCGTCTTCCACTTCTACAATATATGGCGACATTTTCTTTCTTGTCCAAAACCTTTATCTTTTCTTCAAAATCCGGAGCATTGACATCAATATTCATCGCTCCAGGAATATGTCCTTCCGAATATTCTTTTACCGTACGAACATCTACCAATTGCACGCCATCTTTAACTATTTCTATCTTAAATTCATCTATATCAACAGATTTAAAATCAGTTTGCGATTGGCATGACATCATTATGCTTAATGCCAATATTGTTAATAAAAATTTAATTTTCATGCTTCTCCTCCAATTTTTCAAACTCATCTTCCAAGTTATCCATCTCTTCTTCAAATGCGCTCATAAATCCCTCAAACAGAGACGGAAGCTTGTCAATGAAGCCCTTAATCGACTCATCAACTTTCTCTAATCCTTTCTTCATGAGAATTCCATTGTAACGTCCTATCGCCTTGTTGATGGCATCTCTTTCTTCTTGAGTCATATTGTCGTAATTCGCTTCGTATTCTTTAAGCAACTGACGATATTTCTCCTTCGACATTTCCCAATCTTCTTCAGTCCAATTCTCGCAGCTTTCTTCCACTCTATCAACATAATTGTCAAATTTCACAGAGGTTGGAATCTCACATGATGTCAAAAACAACATCACAAATAAAATCATAATAAAATTTAACTTTTTCATATTTTCATTTTTTAACTAAAACTTTTAAACTATCAACTTTCAATTATGCATTATGAATTATGCATTATGAATTGTTTTAGGGCGTTCCGGCAAAGCCGTCGGGCTTTCCGCTATATCTTTGCTCGCCATGTTTCCGTCTTGCTCACTCAGGATATGGACTCGGCACTTCGACAGGCTCAGTGACCTCGTTCCCGTCCCCAAAACTCGTTCCCGTTTCGCTCGCAAAGGATGCCGCTCCAATCCCTAACGCATTGGGAGCTACTGACATCAAGCTTCTAACTTCTTCAACGGCGAATTCGAGCTATAAGGAACTTTTCCTGATGGAACTACCTTGCTGGAGCTTTCGAGATGTATATCCTGGTCGTCGAAGAAGATATGCGCGCCGAAGGCTTTCAAAACCTTGTCTTTTGGCATGCCGCCAAGGAAATATACCTCGTTGACATAAACGCCCCACTTCTTCAAAGTGTTAATGACTCTCATATGCGCAGGCGCACTTCTCGATGAGACAATAGCCAATCGTAATGGAGAGAGTTCTACCGTAACTGGCAGACTTTCTTGTATCTTCGACAGTTTCTTCAACAATTTAGCAAATGGTCCTTCTTGCAAAGGCACGTCTTTGTTTTCTTTCTCGTACTTACTGAACGAGTCGATGCCTTCTTTCTTATAACGTAACTCTGAGTCTTCGTTAAACAAAACGGCATCAGCATCGAAGGCGATTCTCACGGCATTAGTCGCAGGATTGAACTCGGTTGGCGGCTCATAAATCACAGCCGCTGCACAGTTGCTATGTGCGTCGATAACAGCCTGAACGCTATTTTCATCTTTAGACAAAAACAAATCGACGCCAAAAGCTTCTATATATGGAGATATAGGCTCACCGCCAGAGAACGCAAGTCGAGTGATATCAAGTTCATATTTCTCTATAGATTTAAGGATTCTTATTCCCGTCTCCGGACTGTTCCTCGACATAACAACAACTTCAACAACAGGCTTATGCGCTTGTTTGTTGAGTTCCAAAAGACTCTTCACAAGATAAAACGCCGTTCCCATCTCCAAAGGAACGTCTTGATTCTTATCTTGATATTCTCTATATTTCTTAACGCCTTCCTTCTCGAAAATGTCATTCTCCGCTTCGAGATTGAACAAGGCACGCGCCGTCACACCAACGACTAATACTTCTGATAAATCGACACTCATTATAAACTAAGGCTGTTGAACTAAGGCTGTTGAACTAATGCCATCGAACTAAAAGGTTCAAAAGCCAAAAGCCAAAAGCCTTAGTATAATATTATTCTGTGAATAAATTAATAATATTCAAAATCACCTCTGATGCTTTTTCCATGCTTTCCAAAGGAACGTATTCGTATTTTCCATGGAAGTTGTGGCCGCCAGCGAAGATGTTTGGACATGGCAATCCCATGAAGCTGAGGTTTGCGCCGTCGGTGCCGCCACGGATAGGCTGTACCTTTGGCTTGATGCCTGCCATCTCGATAGCCTTGATAGCTTTTTCAACGATGAAATAATGTGGCTCAACTTCCTGACGCATATTATAATACTGGTCTTTCATGTCTAATGTGACAGCATTATTGTATTTTTTGTTGAGATATTCAACGACAGCCTTGAGCAGTTCTTTCTTTTCCTCGAACTTAGCTCTGTCGTGGTCACGGATGATATATTGCATCGAGGTCTCTTCCACTGTTCCTTTTATCTCTGTGAGAAGGAAAAATCCTTCGTAACCGCAAGTGAATTCTGGACGTTGGTTCACAGGCAACATCGCATTGAGTTCCATAGCAATCTGCATTGAGTTAACCATCTTATCCTTTGCATAACCTGGGTGAATATTAGCACCTTGGATGTGAATCTTGGCACCAGCAGCATTGAAGTTTTCATACTCCAACTCTCCTATCTCGCCACCATCGATTGTGTAAGCATACTTAGCTCCGAATTTCTTGACATCGAATTTCACAACGCCACGGCCTACTTCTTCATCAGGAGTGAATCCAATTTTGATATCGCCGTGTTTTACTTCTGGATGTTCCATAAGATATTGAGCAGCATACATAATAGCAGCGACACCGCCTTTATCGTCAGCACCTAATAATGTTGTACCGTCGGTGGTAATCATCGTCTTTCCGATGTAATTCTGCATTTCAGGGAAATCAGAGACTCTCAACACGATGTCTTTTTCTGCGTTAAGCATAATGTCGCCACCTTGGTAATTCTCAATGATTTGCGGTTTAACATCTTTACCAGAAGCATCAGGTGATGTATCGACGTGAGCTATGAAACCGATTGCAGGAACTTCCTTGTCAATATTTGAAGGAATAGTCGCCATTACATAACCGAACTCATCTAACTCTGCTTTGATTCCCATCGCTTCTAATTCATCGCGAAGCATTCTGAGAAGGTCAAATTGTTTTGCTGAACTTGGCTGTGTCTCTGACTCTGGGTCTGACATTGTATCGACAGAGACATATCTTAAAAATTTATCTAATAATTTTTCCATGATTTTTTAATATTTAATGTTATATTTTATTGAGACGCATCAATTACATATTGTTTATTTTTGGTGTAATTGATACGTCTCTACATTCATTCCTAACTCCTAACTCCTAACTCCTAATTCCTAACTCTCTTAGAATCCCAAATCATATAGGCGATGACAGCGACATACATGACTAATGCTACCAATGAAGCCCATGGTGTTTCTGCGAATGGAACGCCTCCGACATTGACAATCATATTTACATTAGCGAATTTGAGTATCGCGCTGACGACACCCATCAATGCGCCACCAGCGATGAAGCCTGATGCGATGAGAGTACCTCTGTTGTTGCGAGCGTTGTTGAGTGCTTCGTCTTTGCTGCGTGTGCTGACGTACCATGAGATTGCGCCGCCTATTAATAAAGGTATATTGAGGTCGATTGGGATGAACATGCCAAGTGCGAATGGCAATGCTGGAATCTTAGCGAAAGTGAGTATCAATGCGATGACAGCACCGATGCCGTATAACAACCAAGGTGCGCTGCCGCCTGACATCATCGGCTCGATGACTGCAGACATAGCATTTGCCTGTGGAGCGACGAGTGCGCCGTCACCAACGAAACCGTATGCCTTGTTCAAAACCATGATGACACCTGCTACTGTAGCTGCTGCGACAGCAACGCCGACGAACTTCCAAATCTCTTGATTCTTTGGTGTTGTTCCAATCCAATATCCAACTTTCAAGTCGGTGATGAATGCGCCAGCCACAGCCAATGCTGTACAAACCACGCCGCCGATAATAAGAGCTGCTGTCATACCCATCGCGCCGCTCAATCCAGCTGCAACCATGACTAAAGAAGCTAAAATCAATGTCATGAGTGTCATGCCACTGACAGGGTTAGAACCTACGATAGCGATAGCGTTGGCTGCTACTGTTGTGAATAAGAATGAGATAACAGCAACGACTAAGATACCTACGAGAGCGTGTTTGACGTTATGAACGACGCCGAACCAGAAGAAGAAGAAAGTGATGATTAAAACAACGATGATACCAATGACTACGAATTTCATTGAGAGGTCGCTTTGTGTGCGTTCTTCTTTAACGCCATCGTTTTGCTTTCCTTTAAACTCATTGGCTGCCAAGCCTACAGATGACTTGATGACGCCCCATGATTTTATGATACTTACAATACCAGCCATCGCGATGCCGCCGATACCGATATGACGAGCGTATTCTTTGAAGATAACTTCTGGGCTCATTGAACCTAATGTCTGAGTGATGCCAGAATTCATCAAGTCGATGACAGCGTCGCCCCAGATGATGTTCATACCAGGAATGATGATAAACCATACCAGCATTGAGCCACAGCAGATTATGAAAGCATATTTCAATCCGATGATATAACCGAGGCCGAGGACAGCAGCGCCCACATTGACTTTAAACATCAGTTTTGCGCTATCAGCGACAGCGAGACCCCAAGTGGTTATTTTTGTTGAAAGCGTCTCAGTCCAGAGTCCGAATGTGGAGATGCAGAAGTCGTAAAGACCGCCTATCAAACCACTTACGACGAGTAACAAAGAATCCTTGCCTTTCTTCTGTCCGCTGACGAGCACCTGTGTTGTTGCAGTAGCTTCAGGAAAAGGAAACTTGCCGTGCTGTTCTTTTACGAAATATTTTCTGAAAGGAATTAAAAAAAGTATTCCGAGGATGCCGCCCAAGAGCGAAGCGAGGAACACTTGCATGTAATTTATTTCGATGGCATAGCCCTTACCTTGTAAGATATATAAGGCAGGCAATGTGAAGATAGCACCCGCGACCACGCCGCCAGAGCAGCCGCCGATAGACTGGATGATGACGTTTTGAGAGAGAGCGTCGCTTTTCTTTGCCACGCCAGAGAGACCTATGGCGATGATAGCGATTGGGATAGCAGCCTCGAACACCTGTCCCACTTTCAATCCGAGATAAGCAGCAGCTGCAGAGAATAAGATTGTCATTAACAGACCGATAGTGACGGACCATACAGTGATTTCCTTGTATTTCTTATCCGCAGATAATATCGGTTTATAAACCTCACCAGGAGCCAATTCACGCTGAGCGTTTTCAGGCAAACCCATGTTTTCGTTGTTGATATTTTCCATAATAAAAACTATTTTTTTATGTAGGCAAACTTACGATTTTTAGAACTATTATGCAAGAGGTTTTTTCTATCATTTTAGCCTTGAGCTATGAGCTATGAGCAGTGAGCTATGAGCAATTGCAATGAGTAATGAAGTAATGAAGTGATGGAGTCTCGAAACAGCTCACGGCTCATAGCTCATGGCTCAAAGCAAAAAAAACACATCCTTTAAAACAAACCTCTCCTTTATATGTTATATAGACAAAAGAGCTCAACAGCTAAAAGCTAACGGCCAAAAGCCAATGGTTAAAAATATATGGTGGTTTGGATTACAATCACGATTCATTGCTGCGGGCGGAGTGACAAAGACTTCGCCTGCCCCACCCCAAAATCAGGCAATCCTTAATATTTCCAATCCTGCTGTGAGCAGTTACAATGAGTTATGAAGTTATGAAGTTATGAAGTTATGAAGTAATGTAGTTTTATTTATATACAGAAATGCTATACCCAAAATCTGTTGACTTCCAGCTCAAGGCTCATAGCTCAGAGTTCACGGCTATTTAAAAAAAGTTCAACAGTCAATAGTATGGCTCTCGCAGGAACAAATGGCTTTATTGTTTGGGAAAGGTAGAACTACTATAACAGAGCATATTAGCAACATTTTTTCTAAAGGAGAACTTCAAGAAGATATGGTATGTCGGAAATTCCGACACACCACTCAGCATGGTGCCATTGAAGGACTCCATCAAACTAAAGAGGTAAAATATTACAATCTAGATGTCATTATTTCAGTTGGTTATCGCGTAAAGTCTCGTCAAGGCACAATGTTCCGTATTTGGGCCACCCAACGTCTGCGAGACTATATTATCAGAGGTTATGCTCTGAATGAAGAACGTTTCAAGAAAGGTTCTTCAATGAATTATTTCAAAGAGTTGGTAGAAAAGATTCGCGAAATCAGAATAGAGGAAAAGATTTTCTATCAACAGATTAAAGACATTTACAAAACAAGTATCGACTACGACCCTTCCGACGAAATGACATTGCAGTTTTTTAAAGAAGTTCAGAACAAACTGTTATGGGCTGTCAGCGAGAAAATCGCAGCCGAGCTGATTTATTATAGAGCTAATGCTTCTTTGCCAATGATGGGACTTACATCCACAAGCACTGATTCAAAAGTAAAGAAACAAAACATCACTATCGGCAAAAATTATCTGCAAGAAGATGAGTTAAAGGCGTTAAAACTGATTGTAGAACAATATTTGGCTTATGCTGAGGCACAGGCTTTAGCACATCGTCCTATGTATATGAAAGACTGGAAGGAACGTTTGGACTTAATCTTAAAGCTTAACGAAAGAAATGTTTTGGAAGGACCTGGGAAAATATCTCACGAATTAGCAATTGAGAAAGCAGAGTCTGAATATATGAGATACAAAGAAATAGAAAAAGAACATATACACCTTGAAAGCATCAAGGAATTGGATAAAGACATTCGTTTGCTAAATAGCAAATAAATAACGTGATAGTATTTCATGACTATTGGCTTATAACCTTTGAACCTTTAGTTCAAAAGCCAAGAGCCAAAAGCCAATGGTTAAAAATAACTCCTAACTAAATTAGCGGAGTTGGTACGGACCTGGTACGGAGGAGGTATGGAGAAGGTTCTCTCCTATTTCGCACAATGGATTTCGCTTTTGAATTGATTTTCTTTCTCTTTTTTTCCGCAAAAAAGAGAAACAGAAAAAGCTCGCCACATATGTAATGACGCAAAGTCACAAAGACTCAGAGTCTTAAAGTTTATTTGTATCTCTGAGTCTCTGCGACTCTGTGTCTTTAATTTCTTAACGCTATTTCTCCAAGGCGGCATAGATTTCCACTAAGAACAAAGATTCGATTCTTCTTACTTGTAGTCTTGTAGTCTTGTGGTCTTGTAGTCTTGTTGACTTCGAAAAGTTCAACAGCCAATAGCCTTAGATCAATGGTTAAAAATCCTTAACATCATTTCTTAATATTTCAGTGATTTTACGTTAAAAATTGTTAAAACCGAAATATTTCCTTTGCAAACGCTTGACAAAAGGATGAGATGGTTGTAGATTTGTGGATGAGAACGTAAAATTAAAAAATACCAAGATATTATGAAAAACATTACAAATCACAATGGTGATATTGTCATCTATCAATCGGAAGATGGTAATACTAGAATTAACGTAAATCTTCAAGATGAAACAGTTTGGTTATCGCAACAACAATTGGTTGAACTTTACCAGACTAGCAAGTCAAATATAAGTGAACATATAAAACATATATTTGAAGAAGGCGAATTGACTGAATCCTTAGTTGTTCGGAAATTCCGAACAACTGCAAAAGACGGAAAAAATTACTCTACGACATTCTATAATCTTGATATGATAATATCTTTAGGATATCGCATTAAATCGTCTATCGCAACAAAATTCCGTATCTGGGCGACGCAGCGTCTAAAAGAATATATGATTAAAGGATTTACCATGGATGATGAACGTCTAAAAGGTAATGCTGGTGGAAATTATTGGAAAGAACTTATCGACAGAATCAGAGATATTCGTTCTTCTGAGAAAGTAATTTTCCATCAAGTATTAGATCTTTATTCTACAAGCATGGACTTTCAACCTAACAGTGAAGAATCAATACTATTCTATAAGATCGTTCAAAACAAATTGCATTACGCAGTACATGGTCACACTGCCGCAGAACTCATTTTTAAACGAGCTGATTCTGACAGACCTTTTATGGGACTCACATCCTTTGCTGGAGATTTGCCTACATTCAAAGATGTCGGAATAGCCAAAAACTATCTTAATGAAAAAGAACTTATGATATTAAAAAATCTCGTATCTGGTTATTTTGATTTAGCAGAAATAAACGCAATGGAGCATAAACCGATGTATATGAAAGATTATATCAATTTATTAGACAGATTGCTTACAACTGGTGACAGACAAATATTGTATGACGCTGGAAGCATAAGCAATGAAAAAGCATTAGAAAAAGCGATGTCAGAATATAGAAAATATCAAAATCAAATATTATCGCCTGTAGAAGAAGCTTATGTCAAAACATTAAAAGAAACATTACATATTATTGATAATAGGAAGTAGAATACAATAAAAATAGAGCCGCCACTTTCATGACAGCTCTACCATCTTTAGACTTTTGTCTTTAGCCTAAATTACTTCACGATTGTTTTTGTGAAAGTTGACGACAATGTTACGGTCTGACATCAATTTTTCATTTTCAACTTTCAGTTTTCAATTGAATTAGTGGAGTTGGTACGGAGAAGGTATGGAGATGGTTCTCTCCTATTTTGCACAATTAATTTCGCTTTTGAATTGATTCTTTCTCTTTTTTACCGCAAAAAAGAGAAACAGAAAAAGCTCGCCGCATATGTAATGACGCAAAGTCACAAAGACTCAGAGCCTTAAAGTTTCTTTGTGTCTCTGAGTCCCTGCGACTCTGTGTCTTTAATTTCTTAACGTTATTTCTCCGAGACGGCAGAATGACGGATTTAACTATAAGATTCGGGAAAATTTGTTAGAATCAGATAGGAAATTGGTAAGAACTTGACAGGAAGATGACAGGAAGATGGTGCGAAGAAGTTAACAAGAATTCAATCCCTATTTCTTACAGAAGAAATCTATTACCATATCTACCATCAATGCTGTAACCGTTACGTCTCTTTTGTTTTCATCATTCTTAATGGATGATTTTACAACAGATGATATAAAACTATTTGCCAAATGCAGCATTTTGTTAATAGGTTTATCTTCTGGTTTGTTATTAAGAATTGCATCTATACCTTGTAACACAGTAATTGCAGCGCTTGCTTCGGCATATTCCTTATTACTTGGTTCTATTGCCTCTGCTATACTTGTTGCATACTTAGAAACAGCAAGAAAATCTGATACTTTTAGTTGTTGACCATTGTTGTTTTGATACAAAATATCATCTTTATGAAATGTTTGTGCTGGTTTGTATAGTACATTCTGTGCATAAGTATATCGGATACGATATATGTTACGAATATTCAATTCTTGCTGCAGAGCTTTTAGACATCCCTGAACATTCATACGAAGCAAATACTCATTTTCTTTAACAGCATATATAGAAATTGGTTGCATATTTGGAACTATACCATTTGAGAGCATCGTTTGCCGTGTATTTATATATACGCTATTGACAAAATTTGGTATATTAACATTAGTTGCATCTATATATTTTGCAACCATCTCATCTCTTTTACCTGAAATATACGCTCTATAAAGATTAGAATATGCTATTTCCAATCTTAAAACTTCATCATTTTGCTGTTGCTCAAGTATATCAATTGCTTTCATAACATTATTTTTTTAAATATTTAACAATTGAAATACTATTATGTTTTATTGGTGTTTACCCATCTGAAAAGTTTTATAAAATATCTTCCAATTATTGTTAATATAAAAGAAATTATTATAGCGTATTTTGCATGCTCTATAAAATCATCTTGAAATCTATTTTTTCTTATATAACTAATATCATCTAAAAATGGCTGAAGAACTTTATCAGCTTTTTTTTGCGCTATACCTCTTCTTGCGTCAATTTCATCTTTACTTAGTTCCAATAATTTCTCCAATTCAATTGCTTCTCTAATATATTTACTACTAGAACTAATAGTAAATATATTATTATGAGGAACATAACCATAGTAACTATAATGTAAATCTTCATAATAATGTTCTTCCCACAATATTTTACCAGGTACCTCCATAATACCACGATCATAAGAACTAGCACCATATTGTGATAGATTCTCGCATCTTTTTACATTTTTATGGTTAATTGCAATAAATACTAGCAAATACAATATTGTCATAATTATAGCCAATCCTATCATTTTAAGATTTCCAACTATCTCATTGGCAATTGTAGAACTATGGTTTTCTTTTTTCTTCGAAATTTCTACATGTAAAGGCGCATCTTCTTTGGTTTTAATAATAACTTCTTGAGTCTTATCATCTGTACCAACATTATAAGTTTCATTTTCAGATGACTTATTAATGTCATCATGAGATTCAATCTCTTTATTATCAGACATTGATTCTATAAGGCTTTTACCACAAAATTGGCAAAAAACAGAATCGTTTGCTATTTCTTTTCCACAATATTTACAATACATAATTACTAATATTTAATTTCATATTTGCTATCAATTTCCAATATAACAAAACGACTGTGGAGCACTAATTATATTATAATCTGCAAGTTCTTTAGGCGTATCATACTTAATCAACTCCCCAATTTCTATAGCATTAGCCATTGTCTTTTGTTGAAAATATTTGTCATAAAACACTTTGGTAATTCCTGAAGACTCTGATGTTATATTCCATAAAGACTCGACATCTTCAGAAATAATTCTTTTTATACGGAACTCTCCTACCACTTTCTTAACAGGATGTGATGCGTAGATAACAACAGTGGAAACATCTTTTCTCTTAAACATCGATTTACGATATTCATATTTTTTTGTTCCGTCCAATATTTTTTCTACAAACTCAGGTTTAATCGACAATAAAACTTTCATCACTT
The DNA here is from genome assembly GCA_045613185.1 of Bacteroidales bacterium. Classification (GTDB taxonomy): domain Bacteria; phylum Bacteroidota; class Bacteroidia; order Bacteroidales; family F082; genus Limimorpha. The sequence continues at coordinate 13,653 of JAZLAL010000130.1, forward strand.
CTTGTCTCCTTTAATATGATTTCAAATTGTTGTTTCGTGATAGGCTTGAAACCTCGTGGAGCATCATTTGCTCCTGATAAAATTTTCAAATCAATAAGGTTTTCCATATTGATTCTATGAGGGAATGAATATACATATAAGAAACTTACAACAAATAGCTTTCTTTTTGAATAGTTCCACATTTTACGCAATTCTTGCTCTGGATATACTGTTCTTTTACGACAATATGCTACAAATTCATCTTCATTTTTAAAATCAAATCTGATTTCTTGAACTTCACCAATTGTGGTAATTACACTCTTATAATATCCACCTGTTCTATAAAAAACCAATATATCACCAGCGGTAGGATATGGTTCGAATGCTCTTGAAACATACACTTTACTTATACAATTCCTATGTGGGAAATCTTCAATAAATTCTTCAGGAGATTCTGTGTTAAGTATTGAATCTGGTAATAGTTCGGTATGGTACTCAGGATAAATCGGAACAATAAAAATATCTTTGTTTTTTGAAATATACGGAAAACTGCTACGTATATTATTCACATCAAATATCGGAGAAAAATCTCTTACGTAAACCAATTCATCACCTTTGGTTCCCCATAATTTAAATCCCCATTGTTCTAGTAATTCGATTAGTCTACGTTGTTCTGGACGTTTGTCAAATATTGTAACATATATTTCATGTACTTTATTTTTCAAAGCATTATCAAATATTATTTTTATAAACCTTTCTCCCAAACGAAATCCATTACTGATAACTTTAAAGGTACCTACCTTTAATCTGCGTTTAGGTGTAAATAATGGATTTATATTATTATAATTTTCATTCTCGTCTTCTACCTTTAGATAAAGAAATGATAGTAGCATACCATTATTTGAATTTATCGTTATATATGCTTCTTCATCATATTTCTTTAAAAACCATTTGTCAAAACCAACATAATCTTCTTTTAAACTATCAAAAAAAGAATCATCAAGGTTTATCTTGCCAAATTTTAATTTTTGAACATTTAACACTTTATAATTAACGAGTTCTGGATGTTCGGCGAATGTTTTTTCCAAGAATGAATCAATTGTAAAGACTTTATCTTGAATAGAAAGTTTCTCAGCTTTTCTATGTATTTTCCTATCTTCTGTAATCAAAATATCAACTCGTTCTACATAAACTTCGTTCAAAAGAACTGAATCGATTCTGTCATTGTCCATTGTATCAAACATTTGAGAAACTAAAGCTACATCATTATGAAAAGGTGAAGGAATTTCAATAAGTTCATAGCTATCCAATTTTACCATGAACGTATCTACAGTTTGTTTATTAGGATTTTTCTTAAACTCTTCAATAGTAACAGAATGAATACATTTTGTATAACCTCCACGTTCCAACCAACGATATAAGATTCCAATGTCTTGAGAAACCGTCTTATTTGCTTCTCTGTGAATGATAATGTTTGTGTCTAATAAAGCTTTCATAATTTTAATTTTTTCTTTTCTACAAAAATACAATTTTTACTTTTTCCATTATTTGCAAATAGAATATTTTATCAACAATATTTAAATAAAAAAACCGCCTTGATTTATCATCAAAGCGGTTTTTAGACTTTAGACTTTTGTCTTTAGCCGAAATTATTTCTCAATTTCTTTCTTGATTCTTTCGTTCAACATTGGAACTATCTTGTGTAAGTCACCAACGATGCCTAAGTCGGCTGCGCTGAAGATTGGTGCGTACTTGTCTTTGTTGATAGCGATGATGTAACCTGATTCTTCCATACCTGCTAAGTGTTGGATAGCTCCAGAGATACCGCATGCTACATACAACTCAGGACGTACAGTCTTACCTGTCTGACCTACTTGGATGTTGTGTCCGACAACGCCAGCGTCAACCATAGCACGTGATGATGCTACCATGCCGCCTAATGTGTCTGCCAATGCTTGTAACTTTTCAAAGCCTTCAGCGTTCTTAACACCACGACCGCCTGATACCAAAATCTTAGCGTCAGCGATGTCTTCCTTGCTTGAAGATTTCATCTCTGTCTCAACGAGTCTTACCTTGAAACGTGCTGTGTCGAACTTAGGTGCGAACATTGTCACAACGCCTGCTCTACCTTCTTCACGTTGACGTTTCTGCATACCGCCTGGACGTACTGTCGACATCTGTGGACGGTTGTTTGGACATACGATAGTAGCCATCAAGTTACCGCCGAATGCTGGACGTGTCATACGGAATTGCTTGTCACCTGCTTCTGTGTCAGCAACTTCGAGTTTTGTACAGTCTGCTGTGAGACCTGTGTTC
>JAZLAL010000131.1:0-3224 GCA_045613185.1 Bacteroidales bacterium
CAAAACTTTCAGAAATGTACAAAATTATTGACAAGACAGCTAAACGCGGTATCATCCACAGAAATAAAGCTGCTAACTTAAAGTCAAAACTTGCACATCACACAGCAAAATTAGCATAAGAAAATTACACAACAATAAAAACCGGCTCTTGAGTCGGTTTTTTTGTTAATATTTATTAACATTTATCTAAACTCTTTAAACCTTAAACTTTAAACCTTAAACATAAAAATGATAGAATTCTTAGCCACATACAACCTCAACGGAATCTTTATCGGAATCGCCACATTCTTAATCATTGGAATTTTCCACCCATTAGTCATCAAAGGGGAATATCATTTCGGCGTCAAATGCTGGTGGGTTTTCGCAATCATGGGAATAATAAGCACCATCGCTTCAATCTTGGTCAAAGAACTCACATGGTCAATATTATTAGCCGTTTGGGGCGCTTCATCATTCTGGTCGATACACGAACTCTTTGAACAAAGAGAAAGAGTAAGGAAAGGATGGTTCCCTAAAAAGAATGACCATTAACCATTGACTATTGACTATTAACTATTAACTATTAACTATTAACTATTAACTATTGACCATTGACCAAAAATCATGAAAACCATAAAATCCTGGGCGGAAGAAGACCGCCCTCGCGAGAAAATGCTCGCCAAAGGAAAAGAAGCATTAAGTAATGCCGAACTCATCGCTATATTAATAGGTAGCGGCAATAGTAAAGAATCAGCCGTTGATTTGTCAAGACGAATACTCAATGACAACAAAGACAATCTTATCGAACTTTCTCGATTAAGCACCAACGACTTGATAAAATACAAAGGCATTGGCGAAGCGAAAGCCGTTTCAATAGCTGCCGCCTTAGAATTAGGACGTAGACGACGCTTCAGCGAAGCATTAGAACAACCGTCTATCAAAAACAGCAAGATTGCATACGAATGTTTCTACGCACATCTATCCGACCTCAACCACGAACAATTCTGGATAATGCTTCTTAATAACGCTAACAAAGTCATTAAACTAGAACAGATTGGAGTCGGTGGAATGACAGGAACAACCGCAGACCCAAAGAAGATTTTCAAATGTGCATTGGAAAACAATGCTGCAAGCGTGATGCTTTGCCACAACCATCCTTCAGGAAATATAATTCCAAGCAATGCCGATAAACAAATCACCAACAACCTGATAAATGCAGGAAAATTTCTTGAAATTAAAATTTTAGACCATATCATCATTGGTAACGATAATTATTTTAGTTTTGCAGATGAAGGATTATTGTAAGAAAATGATAAAAATTATAACCATTATAGGAGCTAGACCTCAGATTATCAAGGCTGCAGCCTTAAGTCGAGCCATAAAAGAAAAATTCTCTAATGAGATTGAAGAAGTCATCGTACACACCGGACAACACTACGACCAAAACATGTCGCAAGTCTTTTTCGACGAACTTGGCATTCCTGCACCTAATTATAATTTAGGCGTAGGTTCCGGAAAACATGGCGAACAAACCGCCAAGATGATTGAAGGAATTGAAGAAATACTTCTCAAAGAAAATCCAGACTATCTCGTTGTCTACGGTGATACAAATTCCACTTTGGCTGGCGCAATCGCCGCATCGAAAATACATATTCCTATAGTTCACATAGAATCAGGCTTACGTTCCTTCAACAAGGCAATGCCAGAGGAAATCAACAGAATCTGTTGCGATCATTGTTCAACAATGCTCTTCTCCCCTACTGCAACCGGTTTCAAAAACCTCATCAACGAAGGTTTCAATCCTGAAAACAAAAAACCGTTCACCATCGACAATCCAGGAATCTATCATTGCGGCGACGTGATGTATGATAATAGCATGTACTTTGGGCAACGAGCAATGAGCAATGAGCAATGGGCAAAAGGATACATTTTATGTACGATACATAGGAACAACAATACTGACGAACCAGAGAGATTAAGTGCAATTATCAAAGCTTTGTTGAGATTATCAAAAGAAGAAGATATTATAATTCCATTACATCCAAGGACAAAGAAATTGTTAGATGTTAATTTAAGTTCAGAAGTTTACAACGAACTTATTAATAATGAGAGAATACATATCATTCCTCCTGCATCGTTTTTAGAAATGATACAGTTAGAAAAAAACGCAAGCATTGTCATCACCGATTCTGGCGGCGTTCAAAAAGAAGCCTATTTCTTCAAGAAACCATGTATCATTATGAGAAGCGAGACAGAATGGAAAGAAATCGTTGAAGTCGGAGCCGCCATCATTGCAGATGCCAATGAAGACAATATTGTAAATGGATATTATCATTTTAAAGACAATAAAATAAGTGAATATCCTGAACTATTTGGCGACGGAAAAGCAGCAGAATTTATTTGTAACGAATTGATTAACAATAAATAAGAAAATATTATATATTTTTTAAAATTTTATTTCTTTTTAAAAGAAAAATTATTATTTTTGCAAAACTAAAAATAGAACACATTAGTTCAACTTAATTGTTTAATAATCAATAAATTAAATTATGAATCAGTACGAAACCGTTTTCATTTTAACTCCCGTTTTATCTGATGAACAGATGAAGGAAGCGGTGAAGAAATTCGAAGACATTCTCACCAAAAATGGTGCAGAGATCGTTTTTGAAGATTTCTGGGGAATGCGCAAATTAGCTTATCCAATTCAGAAAAAATCTTCAGGTTTTTACCAATTAATCGAGTTCAAAGCCGAAGGTAATGTTATCGAAACAGTTGAAACAGAATTAAAACGTGACGAACGCGTTTTACGTTTCTTAACTGTAAAATTAGACAAACACGCTGTTGCTTACAACGAGAAAAAACGTAGAAAAGCACAAGAGGCAAAAGAAGCTCAAGCCAATTAATTGTTTAACACTTAAAATTTAGAAGAAATGGCACAAGCTAACACAGAAATTAAATATTTGACTCCAATAGCAGTCGATACTAAAAAGAAAAAATACTGCCGCTTCAAAAAGAACCGCATCAAATATATCGACTATAAAGATGCTGATTTCCTTTTGAGATTCGTGAACGAACAAGGTAAAATTTTACCACGCCGTATCACTGGTACTTCAACAAAATATCAAAGAAAAGTTGCTCAAGCTATCAAGAGAGCACGTCATCTTGCATTGATGCCTTACGTAGCTGACTTATTGAAATAATAGGAGGACAAGACATGGAAATTATTCTTAAACAAGATGTAAAAA
>JAZLAL010000132.1:0-24044 GCA_045613185.1 Bacteroidales bacterium
AATGCTGTTAATGCTGTAGGTAAAGAAAAAGGTTTCACATATATCTTCGATAAAGCTGCTGGCGCAGTTGTTTATATCGGCGACAACGCAATCGACATCACAGCTGATGTTAAAACAAAATTAGGACTCTAATTTAAAACATCATAACTCCAGAAATTAAGAACTTCAGAAGTTTAATAAATGGAAAAGCTAAAGGTTGAAAAATCTTTAGCTTTTTTTATTCATCACCTTGGCTTTTTTCCTTTCTCCAATAGCTTTCTAATCCTTCAAATACTTTTTTCTGTTTCTTTCTAGTTTGCGTTTCAGTCGTTCCTTTTTATTGAAACGGTTGTACAAAGTCTGAATGGGACTGAGAATTCCTTTGTCGTCAGGAATTTCCTTTGGCTTTTGATATAAAAAATCCTCGATATTTTCGTTGGCACCTTGGACGATAAAAGGCTTTTCGATTGGAGCATTGCGTACGATTTCCTTGACGGTGCTGAAATTATAATAAGGACTAACATCGATTTCATCTAATAAGATAGTGTCTCTCTGTAATGAGATTATAAAATTTTTTGCATCAATGCTGTCGTGGTTTATGTTAATATATTTTGTAACGAAACCGATGCAACTAATTCTTAAAGTATCGATTTCTCTAGTCTGTATTGAATATTTCCCTTCATAATCAGATGTTGTTCCGTAATGCGATAGCTCGCTTAAAATATGAGCTTGCGGAATGGGAACGAGGCTGTCGGCAGAAACGATGCTTCCTTTTATCGGGAAATATTTGTCCTGAGCTTTCAATGAAATGCAGCAGAAAAAGATGATTCCGATAATGATAAGACGTTTCATTTTTTTAAGACAACAAGATCACAAGACTACAAGTTTTTTTGATGAAACGTTGAAGGGATGGTTTTATTGTTTTTAAAACTAAGGCTATTGGCCATTGGCTTTTGAACCTCAGAACTTAAGAAATAATCCGTGCAGATACTTGTGATCCGTGGAGGTTTTACGGATTCGTGGAAATAAAAAAGGTGCCTGAGCTTGTCGAAGGCACCTTTAGTTCAAAGTTCAAAAGCCAATAGCCAAAAGCCTTAGCTCTTATTTAATCTTCTCTGGTTTAATCTTACTAAATCTCATGGCTTTTGTCATGATTTTAGGAAGTGGCTTGTAGTCGTCTTTGTTCCCTAAGTTGAGATAGATACCGAATTTCTTCATGACAGGAACCTTGAAAGTCTCGACGAATTCTATCAAAGTGCCGTTAGGGTCTTCCACGTAAGTGAAGTGTCCGTTGGCATCTCCCATGTCGAAGTCGCGGCCGCCGTCGCAGACGAAAGGATGTCCCAATGCTTCAGCAGCTTCCTTGATACATTCCATGTTACGGACGTCGAAGCATAAGTGGATGTAGCCTGGGTCGCCCCAATATCTGTTTTCTAAAACCTTTACAGGTTCTGAACTTAAATTCTTGACTAATTCAATATGAGAATCACCCATCATATCAGAGAGAGGTCCTTGAATCGGTTTGGAGCGTTTCAACATCACACGGCGAAATTCGTCATTGCCACCGTTGATGTTTTTTAACTCGTCGAAAGTTCCTGTTACATCGCCGACAATTGTATCGTAATCTAATAGTTTTCCGTAGAATTCAATAGATTTCTCCATGTCTTTAACGCCGATAACAACGCCGTTGACGCCACCATTGCTGAGGTTTTTATCGTCGATGAATGCATAGTCGTTTTGTTCTACTTCAAAAATATTATTCCATGGGTCTTTGAAATAAAAATGCTTGAAACCGAAAGGAGAGACGCAGACCTTGCTGAGCATAGTAGCTCCGTTGTTTTTAAGGTTGGCGTAAGCTTTCTCCACTTCTTTAGCTTTTATCTTGCAGATGTCGATGCCGTAGTCGCCGAGTAGGAGAGGGCGTTCTGGATATTTTACTTTTCTGCCTTTAGGCTGCCACACTTCGAAGCCGCCACCGCCGCGAGGGTTGAATGCCAAGACTGCGCGTCGTGGCTGTGGCTTGCCGCCTGTGTATGGAAGCATTCTCTCTGCAACGCCTTCATCGTCGAAGATTTTCATCTCGAATCCCATCACTTTGTTATACCATTTCCATGGCTCTAATAAATTTTCAACGCCGACGCCGACTTGTTGAATTCCGCATATGACTTTTTCTTTCATTGTTTTAAAATTAAGTTGGTGAAATATGTTTTGAAAGTATGTAATACAGACGTGGAAAATACCTATTAATATGTGCCATTAACAATTCGTATTTTCCAATAAGTTTTCTGTGTTTCTTTTTCTTGATTGCCCTGACGGCGACCTTCGCTGCTTTGTCAACATCGAGGCCATTCGCCTGACCTGGGTCCATTTTGTCGTAACGCTGTCCGTCGCCAAGAAGCGCGCTCTTGCTGATGTTGGTGTTGATTCTTCCTGGAATTAAGAACGTTACGCTGACATTGTCGTATTCCAAATCCATAGCTTCGAAGAAACCGAACAAGGCGTGTTTTGATGAACAATATGATGTTCTTAATGGGAAACCGAACAGACCTGCGAGCGAGGTAGTGACGGAAATGCTAGTGTGTTTTGAGTTGAGAATCTCGTCTTTAAATTGTTTGATGAGATATACCGCACTCCAATAATTGATTTGCATTATTTTCTTGTCGGTCTCTAAATCTGTCTCCAATGCTTTGGCTCTTTGAGAAATGCCTGCATTTAAAACAAAAAGGTCGATGTTGGTGTTATACGATTTTACGAATTGAACAAAATCGTCTATGCTTGAATATTCTTCGAAGTTACATTCTTTGGTAAAGACTTTAACACCTGAAGCTTCGCACGATTTCTTGGTTTCTTCTAATCGGTTTTTGTCGACACCCGTCAGGAACAAGTTGCAGCCTTCTTTCGAAAGCTGTTTTGCTATCGCGGCTCCTATCCCGGAACTCGCTCCTGTTACAAGCGCATATTTGTCTTTGAAGTTTATCATAGTTAATTTTTTAAGACAACGGTCAATGGTCAATGGTCAACAGTTATTGTCCATTTTGTCTCTGCCGATGTCAATTCGAGTCGCAAAAATATAACAATTTTTAAAAGCATTAGAAAAAATGATAAAATATTTTATTAAATCAATTTGGTAAAGTAAATATATTTACTATTTTTGCACAACTGAAAAATGAATCTAATTTAACTAATAGAAAAATGGAAATTTTTGAAAGAATAGCGAAGGACTCAGGCGGTCCTATTGGTCAATACAGAGACCGTGCACACGGTTATTTCGTTTTCCCAAGATTAGAAGGTGAGTTGGGACCTCACATGCGTTTCAATGGCGTTGACGTCTTGAACTGGAGTTTGAACAACTACCTCGGTTTGGCTAACCACCCAGAAATCAGAAAGGTTGATGCTGAAGCTGCTGCAAAATGGGGCATGGCTTATCCAATGGGCGCTCGTATGATGAGCGGCAACACACGTCTCCACGAAAGATTAGAACAAGAACTCGCTGACTTCGAAAGAAAAGAAGCAGCTTACGAATTTAACTTCGGCTACCAAGGCATCGTCTCTACAATCGACGCTTTGACAACACGCCACGACGTCATCGTCTTCGACTCAGAAGCTCACGCTTGCCTCATCGACGGTAAACGTCTCCACCTCGGACAATCATTCCACTTCAAACACAACGATATAGTAAGTTGCGAAAACGCTCTTAAACGCGCAACAGAAATCGTCGCTAAGACAGGCGGCGGTATCTTGCTCATCACTGAAGGTGTATTCGGCATGACAGGTGCTCTCGGTATCTTGGATCAAATCGTTGAGTTGAAGAAAAAATATCAATTCCGTATCCTCATCGACGACGCTCACGGTTTCGGCGTTATGGGACCAACAGGTCGCGGTACTTCAGAACATTTCGGCGTCATGGATGAAATCGACCTTTACATCGGTGCTTACGCTAAGTCAATGGCAACAATCGGCGGTTTCGTCGCTGGTCCTAAATATGTCATCGACTACTTGCGTTACAACATGCGTTCACAGATGTACGCCAAGTCATTGCCAATGCCAATCGTTGAAGGCTGCTTGAAGCGTCTCGAAATAATCAGAAGCGCAGAAGGCGATGAGCTTCGTAAGAAATTATGGACAGTGACACGCGCTTTGCAAGACGGCTTCCGTAACTTAGGTTTCGAAATCGGACCAGCTGAAGCATGCGTCACACCAATCTTCTTGCCAGGTAATGAAGAACAAGCTGCACAAATCGCGAAAGACCTTAGAACAAATTACAAGATTTTTTGTTCTATCGTTACATATCCGGTTATCCCAAGAGGTATGATTATCTTCAGAATCATCCCGACTGCAGCACACACATTGGAAGATGTCAACTACACATTGAATGCGTTTGCCGATGTCAAGAGAAAACTTGCTGAAGGTAAGTACGACTCTGACGAAATGCCGAATATGGCAATATTGTAAACACATTATTAATATGACGAATTTCTATAAAGATAAAGTTATTATAGTGACAGGAGCCAGCTCGGGAATCGGGTTGGCTTCTGTTCGTAATTTTGCATCCCTCGGAGCAAAAGTCGTGCTCGCCGCACGTTCCATAGAGAAACTCGAAAAAATAGCAGAAGAATTAAATAATAGATATGCTGCTCATGGCTCACAGCTCATGGCTCATTGCATAAAAACCGACGTCACCAAAGAAGAAGATTGTAAAAATCTCATTGAAAAAACAATCGAGAGATTTGGTAAGATTGACATTCTTGTGAATAATGCGGGCATTTCTATGAGGGCTGTCTTTAAGGATTTAGACCTAAATGTTATGCGCTCATTGATGGACACCAATTTCTGGGGAACTGTTTATTGTACGAAATACGCCTTGCCGTATCTTCTTGAAAGTAAGGGCACTGTCGTTGGAGTCATTTCCACGGCTGGATATGTCGGGCTTCCTGCGCGCACCGCATATTCCGCTTCTAAGTTCGCAGTGCGAGGATTTTTGGAGACATTGCGCATCGAACATTTATACGATGGACTGAATGTTTTGGTCTTCGCTCCAGGCTTCACGGCGTCCAATATCCGTAACGTCGCCTTGACTGCAGATGGCAGTCCGCAAGGGGAGACGCCGCGTGATGAAGAAAAAATGATGTCAGCTGAAAGAGTGGCACGAATTTTGGCGCGAGGTATCATGAGAAAAAGAACTCAGATGGTACTGACACCGCTTGGCAAAGCGACGCTTTTTGCTAGCAGAAACCTGCCACGCGTGACAGATAGAGTAGAATACCGGATGATGTCTAACGAACCTAATAGTCCACTTAAAAAAATAAAATAATATGTTATTAATAAAAAAGATAGCAGTTTACATCAACATCGTCAATTGTTCTTTGATTAAATATTTCGCCAAAGAACTCACTCGTAACGGCATAAATCTCACTCCAGAACAATATCTTGTGATGGACATTTTGTGGGATGCCGAAGTGATGTCGCAGCAAGCCATTGCCGACATAATTCAGAAAGACAAGAATTCGGTTACAAAATTCATCGACTCGTTAGAAAAGAAAGGACTCGTTTATCGTCAGGTCAATAAGACTGACAGAAGAGTCAATAACATCGTTGTTTCAGAAGAAGGAATGAAGCTGAAAGCAAGAACAACGGAAGTCGCCATCGGCATGATGAGAAATGTTTTGAAGAATATAAAAGAAGAAGATCTGATGGCATTGGATAAAGTGATGAATCAGATTAAAGAAAATATAGACGAGGCGGAGAAGGAAGTTGAAAATTAGCTATCGGCTATCAGCGGTTAGCAGAGACGCGTCGAACACACCAAAGGAATGAACAAGGAGTGTTTGACACGTCTCTTTTTTGTTTAAAATTGAAAACGGAAAATTGAAAGTTCTTCGGTCACTGAGCTTGTCGAAGTGCCGAGCGTTATGCCTTCGACAAGCTCAGGCACCGCATACCCAAAGTCTGTTGACCTAAAAAATAAAAAAAAAACTCGACAGAATATGCCGAGCTTTTTTCCCTTTTAACGAATAAATTTAATTCTTAATCTTCGACGATAGCATCGTTTGGACATGCACCTGCACATGAACCACAACCAACACATGAATCAGCGTCAATTACATAGATGTCGCCTTCAGAAATAGCACCTACTGGGCACTCGTTAATGCAAGTACCGCATGCTACACAATTGTCTAAAATTTTGTAAGCCATAATTATTTTAATTTAATTTTGAATTTGCTGCAAAGATATAAAGATAATCGGTATAAAATCAAAAAAAATTAAAAAAACTTTTCTTTATTTTTTTATTCATTTTTTTGTCTCTTGATAACAATAAATAACTACATTTGCAGAAAATTTGCTTAATCAAAATTAATACAACATTAATATAGTTAACTATGACAAAAATATCAAAAGTTGTAGAACTCGAACAAGTAGTTATCCGTTTTGCGGGTGACTCTGGAGACGGTATGCAGTTGACTGGTAATTTGTTCTCAGACTCAACAGCATTCGCCGGTAACGATTTCGCTACATTCCCTGATTATCCAGCTGAAATCCGTCCTCCACAAGGTACAGTATCTGGCGTTTCTGGATTCCAAGTACACTTCGGACACAAACCAGTACACACAACAGGTGACCTCTGTGACGTGTTAGTAGCAATGAACCCTGCTTCTATCAAAGCTAACATGCGCTGGTTAAAACCAGGTACAACAATCATTTTCGACGTCGATTCATTGACTGACAAATCTCTCGAGAAAGCTGGTTATGCAGCTGACCCAACAACAGATGATACTCTCAGCCAATACAAAGTTATCAAGGCTCCTATCTCATCACTCACATTGGAAGCTTTGAAAGACTTCGGAATGGATAGAAAATCAATGCTTAAGTCAAAGAATATGTTCGCTCTCGGTATCGTGATGTACCTCTTCAACCGCGACATTACTCAGCTTAACCATTATTTCGAAACAAAATTCAAAAACAAACCTCAGGTTATTGAAGCAAACAAGACTGTTGTCGCTGCTGGTTACAGCTACGCTGACACTCTCGAAATCTTTGCTAACACATATCGTATTCAACCAGCTGAACTTCCTAAAGGAAAATACCGCGACATTTCTGGTAACGTCGCTACAGCATGGGGTCTCATGGCAGCTAGCGAACGTTCAGGTCGCCAATTATTCGTAGGTTCTTATCCTATCACTCCTGCTACAGACATCTTGGTTGAACTCACAAAACATAAAGACTTAAAAGTTAAGGCCTATCAAGCTGAAGACGAAATCGCTGGTATCACATCATCAATCGGCGCTTCATTCGCAGGTTGCTTATCAGTGACAACAACTTCAGGTCCTGGTCTCTCTCTTAAATCAGAAGCCCTCGGCCTCGCAGTCATGACAGAACTTCCACTCGTCGTCATCGACGTACAACGTGGCGGTCCTTCAACAGGTCTTCCTACTAAGACAGAACAAAGCGACTTGACACAAGCTTTATTCGGCCGTAACGGCGACGCTCCTCTCATCGTATTGGCAGCTAAGAGCTCAGTCGACTGCTTCTACTCAGCATTCGAAGCTTGTAAACTCGCATTGGAACACATGACACCTGTTATCTTGTTGACAGACGGTGCTCTCGGCAACGGTACAGAAATCTTCCGTATCCCAAGAGTTGCTGACCTTCCAGCAATCGTTCCTCCAATCGCTAAAGCTAACGACCCAGAATATCAACCATATCGCCGTGACGAAGAAAAATTACGTCGCGAATGGGCTATCCCTGGAACAGAAGGCTTACGTCACCGCATCGGTGGTCTCGAAAAAGAAAACGGCAAGGGTAACGTTTCTCACGACCCAAGAAACCACGAACTCATGACAGAGCTCCGTGAAGAAAAAGTTAACCGCGTAGCAAACTACATCCCAGAACAAGAAATCATCGGCGACCCTAACGCTGACCTTCTCGTAGTAAGCTGGGGCGGCACTTATGGCGTTGTTCTTTCAGTTGTTGAAAAGATGATTGCTGAAGGCAAGTCTGTAGCACACGCTCACTTCCGTCACATCTCTCCACTTCCAAAGAACACAGAACAAGTGTTGAGCGGTCATAAGAAGATCGTCGTTTGTGAAATGAACAGAGGTCAATTTGCTAACTACTTACGCATGAAACACCCTGGACATATCTACGAACAATATAATAAGGTACAAGGCTTGCCATTCTTGACAGCCGAATTAGAAAATAAGTTTAATGACCTTTTAAAATAAGAAAGCACTATGGAAAATATAAATAACAATCAGGTTGTTAATCTTACAAAAGAAGATTTCGTAAGCGATCAAATAGTAAAATGGTGCCCAGGTTGTGGCGACCATGCAATCTTGAAAGCTGTTGAAGCTGTTTTCCCTAAACTTGGAAAGAAAAAAGAAGACATCGTTGTCGTTTCAGGTATCGGCTGTTCTTCACGCTTCCCATATTACATGAACACATACGGATTCCATAGCATCCACGGCCGTGCAGCAGCTATCGCTACAGGCGTGAAACTTGCTAATCCTAACCTCTCTGTATGGGTTGTAACAGGCGACGGCGACTGTACAGCTATCGGCGGTAACCACTTCATCCACGCAGTACGTCGTAACATCGACATGAATCTCCTCCTTTTCAACAACCGTATCTATGGTTTGACAAAAGGTCAGTTCTCACCATGTACATTCCGTGGCACAGTGACAAAGACATCTCCACAAGGAACATACGAAGATCCATTCAACGTTGGTGAACTCGTAATCGGCGCTGGCGGTAAATTCTTCGCTCGTGGCGTTGACATCAACACACCAGAACTCACAGACATCTGCTTGGAAGCTAAGAATCACGACGGTCTTTCAGTTGTTGAAATCCTTCAAAACTGTATGATCTTCTCAAACGGCATCCACGAAAACATCACAGCTAAGGAAGTACGCGACGACATGCAAGTGAAGTGCGTTCACGGTCAGCCATTGATTTTCGGTAAGAACCGCGACAAAGGTATCGTTCTTAGAGGCAACCGTCTTGAAGTAGCTACAATAGGTGAAAACGGTGTTACAGAAGCTGACATCTTAGTACACGACGAAAAAGAAAAGACTACAGGTATCCACATGATGTTAGCACACATGGCACCACCTGAGTTCCCAGTAGCTATAGGCGTTATCCGTAACGTTGAAGCTCCAACATACAACCAATGTTTGGACGGCGTCATCGAAAACGAGACAACAAAATCAAGCATCAAATGCGTTGACGACTTATTGAACAGCGGCAGCACATGGGATATTGAATAAGACTACAAGACAACAAGTAGGGATGCGATTTATCGCGTCCGATATAATAAAGAATCCGTTACTGAGAGGTAGCGGATTTTTTTTTGAATGTTAAAAGGTAATGAGTATGATTTTTTTAAAATAATTCATAATTATTGAATAAATTTATAGGCTAGACATGTTTGAAATTTTGATAATAATATTTGTAAAAAAAAAGTATTAGTTATGTGATTGATTTTAATTGAAAATATGTAATTTTGTCTTCTGAAAACTGTCACATGTGACATTAATTCGAAAAGTATGATTGTTAAAAGAAAAGCATATATAGAAAAACTTATACGTTCAAAGGGTAATGGGCTAATTAAGATAATCACAGGATTGCGTCGATCTGGCAAGTCATTCTTATTAAAGAAACTATTTTATCAGCATTTGATAGAAGAAGGCGTTTCTGAAGACCATATTATAGTAATTGATATGGAAAATAGAAAAAACAAGTCTTTTAAAAATCCTGACTATATGTTGGATTGGATAGAGGGCAAAATACAAGATAAATTAACTTATTATATAATTATTGATGAAGTTCAAGAAGTTGATGACTTTATAGAGGTGCTTTCAACATTATCTGTGACAGACGGTTTGGATGTATATGTAACAGGTTCAAATTCACGATTTCTATCATCAGATGTAGTGACAGAATTTAGGGGAAGAGGTGATGAAATTCATGTATGGCCACTGTCGTTTGCAGAATTTATGTCGGTATATGATGGTTCAAAAGAAGAAGCGTGGGCGGAATATATGATGTATGGTGGATTGCCGCAGTTATTGACGCAAGATGGAGATGAGAAGAAGTCTGAATTTTTACGTCGATTATATCGAACAGTATATCTTCGTGATATTTATGAACGCAATAACATAGAATTGAAAGTGGAATTTGAGGAACTTTCAAAAATATTATCATCAAGTATAGGAGCACCTATCAATACGTCGAATATTGCTAATACTTTTAAATCAGTAAATAAAGTTCAAAACATTTCAGATAAAACCATATCTACATATATGGAGTATATGCAAGATGCTTTTTTGATAGAGAAATCTGAAAGATATGATATAAAAGGACGTAAGTATATAGGTTCATTATACAAATGTTATTATCAAGATATAGGTTTGAGGAATGCTGTTCTTTCGTTTAGACAGCATGAACCGACCCATTTGATGGAAAATATAATATATAACGAGATGAGGATGCGAGGTTGGCTTGTTGATGTTGGGAATATCAATCATAGGATTAGAAATTCGGAAGGACAACAACATAGAGTGACATTGGAGGTTGATTTTGTATGCAATAAAGGAAGTGAAAGAGTCTATATACAATCAGCATGGCGTATGCCGGATGATGAAAAGATAGAGCAGGAAAAGCGTTCTTTAAGATTGATAGGAGATTCATTTAGGAAGTTGATAATAGTGGGAGAGCATACAAAATCGTGGAGTGATGAAAATGGTATCCAGATAATCAGTATATACGACTTTTTGCTTAATAATGATATTTGAATTTTGACGACTTGTTGAACAGCGGAAGCACATGGGATATTGAATAAGACTACAAGTCAACAAGACTACAAGACTACAAGTAGGGACGTGGCTTGCTGCGTCCAATAAATAAAAGAATCCGTTACTGAGAGGTAGCGGATTTTTTTTTGTTTGAGACTTGTTAGGTTGGAAGATTTTGAGCGTTTAAAAATATTTCAAAAAAAATATAAATTTTACTTATAAGTGAAATATTATTATTATCTTTGTAGAGAAAAAGTTTGAAGTTATGAGTGAGATGGAATTGTTGTTGGTAAATGAAGGGGAGAATTGTACATTATATACAATTCAGTTTATGTCCGAAGATAAGAGTGAGTTTGAACGTTTCTATGCTAAGTTTAAAAATGATGTAGAATACGATAATGATTTGATGCGTATTGTAGCATTGATAGATAAGATAGCAGATAAAGGAGCATTAGAACGTTTGTTCCGTCCTGAAGGTAAATATAGTGATGGGGTTTGTGCATTGCCTGTTATACAGTCAAAACTTCGTCTTTATTGTTTGAGATTGTCGGATAAGATACTTATTTTGGGTAATGGTGGTGCGAAGACAACTCGAACATACAATGAAGATGATGTGTTAAAAGGATATGTGATTACGCTTCAAAATTTTGAAAAACTTCTTAAGGATGGTGAAAAAGATGGATCTGTGGTAATAACGGAAAATACTATAGAGACAGATAAAATTTTTAATATATGAAAACGATAAATAGTGCTTTTAAGGAAATGCTTTCAGATGTTTCTGCTGAGATAAAAGCGGAAGTGGATCTGTCATTTGCTATTGCAGAACGCCTTGAAAGTCTGATAAAGGAAAAAGGTTTATCGAAGAAAGAGTTTGCAGAAGCCATTGGCAAGCGTCCCAGTGAAGTTACCAAGTGGTTGAGCGGACAGCATAACTTCACGCTTCGTACATTAGTGATGCTTTCCACATTCTTTGGAGAAAGCTTGGTGGAGGTGAAGAGATGAAAATAAGATTATGAGACCTTGTAAGGACGCATTGTGAATACGTCCTATGAAAAGTATTAGCATTGTATCGTTTATTCCTTGTATTTTAATAAAATAATTTAGAAAGGATAGATGATACTTCATGAGATATAGTTGATTCATATTTGTTTATCTCATCTTGGCAAGATAATATCGCTGAATAATATTGGTTTTCCAATTCACAAAGTTGTTGGGTTCGTCCGTACATTCCCATTTCATTATTGACACGATTTAGTGCTTGAGCGTACATGCTTTTTAAACCGTACAACTTGTCTAGTTGGAATGCATGATATAATAATGAAAAACTATCGACTCTAAGTTTTTCATCATCGTTGTTTGAATGAGAAATCTTAGCAGCTAATAAACCCATTTCTGTTAGGTCTAGTTTTGGATAAAGTGGTGAATATTCCATAATATTAGTTTTAGTTGTTTTATGTAAAAACAAAAATGAATGTGTAGATGTTCAATGGTAGATTAGATTTTTTTGTTAATTTTGGTTAATTGGCAGTATGTTGTTTTGCTTGGTTTGTTTGTAATTTTGTTTATAAAATTGTTTATAAAACTGTTGGTAATTAATAAAAATGTTTAACTTTGTAAAGCGTTATTTTTTTATTTATGGCAAAGAAGAAATATACTGTAATTGATTTATTTGCAGGTTGTGGCGGACTCTCTCTTGGGTTGTATCAAGCAGGGTGGGAGGGATTGTTTGCTATAGAAAAAAATGCTTTTGCTTTTGAAACTTTAAAATATAATCTGATAGATAATAAGAAACATTTTAACTGGCCTCAATGGTTGCCTAAAACAGAGCATGATATAAACGAAGTTCTTGAAAAATATCAAGAACAATTAAAAGGATTAAGAGGTGAGGTTGATTTGGTAGCAGGAGGTCCTCCATGTCAAGGATTTTCTATGGCTGGAAAAAGAGTGGAAGAGGATGTTAGGAATCAGTTGGTATTTTCGTACATTAGATTTATAGATTTGGTTAGACCCAAAATGATTTTGTTTGAAAATGTTAAAGGGTTTACTTATGCCTTTGATAAGGGGAAATGTAATGATGAAAAAGCAGAACCTTATTCTCATAAAGTAAAACGTGAGTTGGAAGCATTGAAGTATGATGTTGTTCCTCACGTGATTGATTTTTCAGAATATGGTGTGCCGCAACGTCGCAAGAGATTTATACTTGTAGGAATACAGAGAGAATTAGGAACTTCAAAGTATTTTGAAAAGTTATTGAAAGAGAATCGAGATGCGTTTTTGGCAAGCAAAGGATTAAAGACAACAACAACATTAAAAGAAGCTATATCTGATTTGCTTCGCTCAAATGGAGAAATGCCAACGCCAGATCGTAAAGGTTTCTATTCTGGCAAGTATGGATATGACAATTTATCTAAGTATCAAGAATATTTGAGAGGTGATTATCCAAATACGCATGAAATTGCTGATAGTCATAGTTTTGCTAAGCAAACTATAGATAAACTTGCTTGTTATCATCGATTATTGGCAGAGTATCCGGTAAAAGGGAAACGAATTGATGGAAAATCTCGTGAATTGTGGGGAATTAAACAACGTGGAATAACGATACTTGATCCGAACTCTGTGTCTCCGACAATTACTGGGCATCCTGATGATTATTTGCATTATGCAGAGCCAAGAATTATGACAGTTAGAGAATGTGCTAGAATTCAGTCGTTCCCTGATTGGTATGAAATAAAGAAAAAGTACACCACAGGTGGTGAGATGCGTAAGATAGAGGTGCCACGTTATACTCAGATAGGAAATGCGATACCTCCTTTATTTGCGGAATTGGCGGGAAATGTACTTAAAATGATGTTATGATATGGGAAATCTTCATTTTAAAACAAATGTTCAGATAAAAAGCATCATTGGAAAAGATCTCATTAATGATGATAATATAGCTATTCTGGAGTTGGTAAAAAACTCATTTGATGCTGATGCAAAAAGAGTTGATATTTCTTTTTGCAATTTAAAAAATAATGATGATCAAGAAAATACTAACGATTCTTACACAGAATATACATCGCGATTGATTATTCGTGATGATGGAATTGGTATGAATTTGGAAGATATTGAGAATAAGTGGTTGAATATAGCATATTCTGAAAAGAAAAATAATTCTAGACAACATAATAGAATGATGGCAGGTGCCAAAGGTGTTGGAAGATTTTCTTGTGACAGACTCGGCCATTATTTGAATCTTTATACAAGAAAAGATGGCGAGCAATGTATTCTTTTAAAAATTGATTGGAAGGAATTTGAGATAGATGATCAAGGTAAGGAAATCCAATCAATAAATTTGGAATATGATATTGTAAATGATGAATATCTTAGACAAAAAGGTTTTGCTTCTTTTAACCATGGCGTTATATTGGAAATTATTAAGCTTCGCAGTAATTGGGTGAGAGTTGAAAATGGCAAGTGGATTACGGAAAAACTTACTGGTTTAAAGAAATATTTGGAGAAGCTGATAAATCCGAATCAGGCATTTGAGAAAAATGATTTTGGTATATATCTGAATGCTGATGAATTTGTACAAGAAAATGATTCCAAAAATCAGAGTGAAAAATTTATTGGTAAAATTGAAAATACTATATTCCAAAAACTTGATTTTAAAACAACAAGTATTGAGTGTAAGTCTATTGAGGGTGGCAAACAAATTTTAACTACATTAAAAGATAAAGGGGAAACAATTTTTTGGATTAAGGAATTATCTGATTTTTATCCGAAAATAAAAGATTTTAAAATTTCTCTTTATTACTTGAATACTTATACCAAGGCTTTTTTTACAAAGCAAACTGGTATGCGTCCTCTTTCTTATGGTTCTGTTTTCCTTTTTCTTAATGGTTTTAGAATTCCACCTTATGGAGAGGAAGGTGATGATTGGTTGCAATTAGAACAAAGAAGGGCTCAAGGTTTTGCAAGATTTATTAGTGCACGTGATTTGGTGGGACAGATAGAAATTTTGGATACAGATAATTCATTTAAGATTGTTTCTAGTCGAGAAGGTCTTGTAAAAAATGATAATTATGAAAAGCTAGTTGAGAGAAATAGAGGTCTGTTCTATAAGGTTTTAAGAAGACTTGAGAAATATGTTGTTGATGGTTTGAATTGGGATAGTATTCCAGAAGAGGATAAAAACAAAGTATCTGAAATTGAAAAGAAGATAATAAGCGGAGAACTTACTGAAGACAATTTAAAATATCAGGAAGATATTGTCACCAAAAAGAGGAGAATATATGAGAGTATTCATTCTATAATTTATGCAAATCCTAAGAAGGTTGTAGAGTTATATGTTAATGAGAATTTAATAGAATCAAAAATTGATGAAGAGAAGAAAATTGCAGAACAGGAATTTTCTAAATTATTATCTGATTTTGAGAATAAAAAAATAACAGGAGATTTATTGGCTCAAATCCTTCAAAAGAAAGCAAAGGAAAGTTCTGATTTAGGGAAACAACTAGCGGCTTTTTCTAAATATACAACCAATGAAGCAACAGCAAAAGCTATTGCTGAGATACAATCGTATAAAGATATTGTAGAAAAGCAAGCAAGAATTATTGAGACTCTTCAGAAGCAGCTTGAAGAAAAAAATAAAGAAATTGAATCCGCACAAACAGAAGCAGATGCGAAAATAAAAGAAGCTGAGAAAAAACGAGAAGAAGCTGAAAAGAAACAGAGAGAGGCCGAAAGAGAACGTGATATACAAGTAAAAAGAAACAAATATCTTGAAGCGACAAGGAATACATCTAAAGATGTTATGGATTTAATTCATACTGTTCTTATATCATCCACTAATTCGGTTAATTTGATAGAAACAGCTAAATTGCAGTTGGCTGAAAACGATCTTGTAAGTTTAAGAGAATCATTAGATGCCTTTGATTATGATATCAATAGAATACATCTGCTTTCTAAAATGATAACTAAAGCTGATTTGGCATTATTGGCAGAATCAAGGTTAATAAACATAGGTGAATATATAAAAGAATACATTACTAATTATAAAAAATCTTGTAAAGTTCAATATTATTCGGATATTACTGAAGTTGTAGAGAAAAAGATTTCCATATTGGATTTATCAATTATTTTGGATAATCTTATAAGTAATTCACAGAAAGCTAATGCTACTGAATTTAGGATGGATTTTTCTCAAAAAGGAAGAACTTATATTGTTGACTTTACTGATAATGGAGAAGGTGTAGATTTAAATATGTTTACACCTGAAAACATTTTTGAAGAAGGTGTTACTAATCGCAGAGGCGGCTCCGGTATTGGATTAAGTACAATAAAGTACAAAATGATAAACGCATTAAATGGGGATATAATCTTTGCTGGAAACGGTTTGTATTTTAATACTGGTGCTACTTTCAGATTATATTTTAATTGATATTGAATATGAAAAAGAATAAGTGTATATTATTGTTTGATGATAAAGATCAAAAAAATATTATAAATAGCATAAAAATATCCACAACGCAAGATTTTGATTTAGATTTTGTGTTCATAAGAACAAGTACTCCAGATTTGAAAAAAGATGATTCTGAAGACTTAGATGTCGAAAAACTAGAAGAGAAAATAAAATCTAGTATTCAAAATAAGCATATTGATATTGCTTTGACTGATTTTGATTTGGAATGTGATTATTTGAATGGTTTGGATGTCGTGCGTATGGTTCATGAATACAGACCCAAAGTAAATTTCTTCATATATTCAGGTAATTGGAATAAGGTCATAGAGAATGTTATTGGTGCAGAATATAAAAATGCACTTATAGAACAACTTGTTGGAGGTATAAATAAACTTATTCATGATAAAATAATCGATTGTGTAGATAGGGTTGATTATAAACAAGATTTAATCAATTATCTGAAAGAAGATAATAAAGAAAGTATGGAACATCGTTTATGTGTGTTATTGCGTAATAATGGAGATATGATATTTAATTCTTGTTTCCCTGAGTTTAATGGAAAAACATTCAATGAAATAGCTGATATTATAGAAAATGGTTCTGATGCCCGCTCTGATGAATGGATCGAAGCTATATTATCTCAGACAATAGCATATCTTGCAGAGGTGAATAAATGAAAAAGATAGTTTGTATATATCCAGAAGATGAAACAACGGCTTTTTTACAGCCGTTATATGAGCATATTTGTGATACTATATCTGCTGTGGGGATAAACAATGACACAACAGATGAAGATGACTCGTTGGACAATATATATGATGAAATCAAGGATGCGGAATGTGTGATATTTCTTGGACATGGAACTAGTTCTATACTTTATGGAAGTCGTTGTGACAATGTGGTTTTTGAAAGTAATAATCATAATTTGTTAGACGGCAAAAGACTTTTGTTATTATCGTGTAATTCTAACCAGTTTATAAAAAAATACGAAAAGAACGACTCAATAGGTTTTGGTTTCCTTCCTACAAGTTTGGATGATGTTCGACAAACTAGAAAATTACATGGTGTAGATATAGAAAATATAGAAAATATAGAAAAAATAGATGTTGACACATATAATATGGCATTAGTACAATCGTTGATTAATACTATTTCTTTAAATACTATGTTTGATTTTCATTTATTTAAGGAAAGATTGAAGTTTAATATTAGTAGAGAAATTGTATCTTGTCTGATAAAAAGAGATGTCCCCAATTATAGGATTGTTGCAGATATGTTGTATTATGTTTATAAGGATATGATAATAAAATAATTATGGAAAAGAAAAAATATAAAATAGTATCGCTTTTTTCCGGATGTGGAGGTTTGGATCTTGGATTCTCAGGAGGATTTAATTTTTTGGGAAAAGATTTTAAGAGGTTGAATACTGAAATTGTTTTTGCTAATGATTTTGATATAGATGCATATAAATGTTATAATTCTAACTCATTGTTGGTTAAAGATGGTGCTGAGTGTTTGTTGGAAGATATAAGAAATGTAGATGCAAAACATATACCTGATTTTGATATTTTACTTGCTGGTTTTCCTTGTCAGCCTTTTTCTAATGCAGGAAATAGAAAAGGGGTTCATGATGCAAATGGAAGAGGGACATTGTTTGAAGAATGTGAAAGGATAATTAAATCCAAAATAAATGTAAATAAACGTCCTAAAGCATTTTTATTTGAGAATGTTAGAGGTATTCTTTCTTCAAAAATGCCTGATGGAGAAACGACAGTACCACAAGAAATTCAGAATAGGATGGAAACTTTGGGTTATAATGTTAGTATAAAATTAGTTTGTTCTAGTGATTATGGAGTTCCGCAGCGTCGATATAGGGTGTTGATAGTTGGTGTTGATAAAGAATTGAATAGGGACCCTTTTAATTTTGACTTATTGTTGGATGTTGTTAATAAATACCAAATTCCTTCAACGCATACAGGTAATGATGAAAAATTATTATTAGGCTATATATTAAGGGGAGTACATGAACAAGAAGACGATGTTGTATGGGATTATAGTATAACAACACAGAATACGGTTGAATTAATAGGTGGATGCAAGCATGGTCCACAAGCACTTGATTTGTTTGTTGATGGATTTTCCAAAAATGAATTACCTTCAATAGTATATGAAGGAAGATCTTGGAAAGATATACCATATGACAAATTATCGCCAAGATTTAAAAAGATTGCTGATGATCCTAAACGCTATCATGCACCTAAATTCTTCAGAAGATTTGCATATGGAGAGATTAATGGAACAATAACAGCTTCTGCACAACCTGAAAATTGTGGAATTACTCATCCTGTCGAGAATAGACGATATTCAGTTAGAGAATGCGCAAGGATTCAATCTTTCCCAGATGATTTTAGATTTAATGCGATACCAATACAATCTCAATATAAAGTTATTGGTAATGCAGTGCCACCTGTTATGGCATGGGTTGTTGCAAATGCATTGTTGGATTATTTACAAGTAAAATAATAATTATGGCATACTTAGCAAAAACGACAATATTAAAGGCGTATAAAATACTATCCAATATTGATAAGGATAAGCAACAAGGTCTTACTCAAAAAGTAAGCGCATTGAAATATGCATCTGCATTAGATTTATTTTATAAAAATAATGGAAAGAATTGTGACTTAAAAATTACAAAGAATAAAGATTTATTTTCTAATTATGTAGGTGACGTCATAAAAATTAATGATACCTTCTGTACAAAAGATTTTTATTCAAATATTTCTAATAATGGTAGAGATTTTGATTGTGGTAGTAATTTCTATTCACAATCATCAGTAAGAGATTCTAAAACAAATCCGGATATGATTTTCTTATATCCTAAACGTTCAGGTTGGAAACCTGTAATGGATGTAAAGGATCAGGTGTTAATATATAATCCAGAGTATTTTAATGATGCGTTCAGATTTTATTTGAATGACCCGGAATTAAGATTGGCATTTATCTTATGGCTAGTAAGATTTAAAAATATTGCTACTGAGAATTTTGAAGGAATTAAAGAAACTCTATTAAATATATTTTCCGTAGATTATTGTTCCGCATTATGTACTTCAGATCTTGATGAAATAGATAACTCATTTATAAAATTTGATAATGAGATATGCAGTTTGTCATCAGAGGATTTTAGGACTTTGTCTGATGGTATTGTTGAAACTTATGATATGAAAGATAAATCTGTGCTGCACTCCGTTGATTATAATACAAAGTTGAAAAGGGAAAAAATAAAAGAGGAATTTAGGTACTTTTTAACTAATATAGCCAAAACACGTTTAACTAAAGATGGTTTTAATTTAACTAATAGTGCCATTGAGAGTTATTTGATTTTTATTGAACCTATAAAATTATTTGATTATAATCCTCAAAAGTGGAATAATATAGAATCCATATATGATATTACTCAACCAAGAGAAATAAAGTCAATTTCAGATGAACTTTTAAATGATCAAGAATTTAAAAATCGCGATAAGGCTGATAATCAAGGATGGAGATCTGGTAGTATAATGCATTATGTATGTTTTATTAATGCTCGTTCTTATTTTTGCAACAGAGAATGTGATACAAATGAAGTAAATATAAGTAATGTAAATCAGTCCCTCCAAACCATATTCTACGGAACTCCTGGTTCTGGTAAATCTCATAAAGTAAAAGAAATTGTTAAAAATATAGATGAGGATTTTGTCTTCCGCACAACGTTCCATCCTGATAGTGATTATGCGTCTTTCGTTGGTTGTTATAAACCTAAGATGGTGTCAGTAAAGAATTATCAGATTAAAAAGACTTTTGATGAATTAAAGAATGAAGCAAAAGATATAACATCTCAACCTGCTGGCAATAAGGTAAGTCAGATAATAGATTTTGTTACAAAATATGCAACTCTTTTCCCGAAAATTGTAGAGGAAAATGATGATGTTCAATCAATGCAGAATCTTCTGAATAAGCATTTGGGATTTGCTAATGAAACATATCTGACATATATTGTTGATTATGTTAATGCGAATCAGAAACGTGATTCAAAAATTTCCTACGAATTCACTCCTCAGGCTTTCACAAAAGCTTACGTCAAAGCCTGGCAAAATCCTGGAGAACCTGTTTATCTTATAATTGAGGAAATTAATCGTGGCAACTGCGCTCAGATTTTCGGTGATTTATTCCAATTACTTGATAGAAAAGACGGTGTCTCTGAATATCCTATTGATGCAGACAATGATTTGAAAGATTATCTTGAAAAAGAATTAGGAGTCGGTCATGATGGCATCGCTAATGGTAAGTTGAGACTGCCTTCAAATCTTAACATCCTCGCTACAATGAATACTTCTGACCAATCTTTATTCCCAATGGATAGCGCATTCAAACGCCGCTGGTCATGGAAATGTGTGCCTGTAGATTATAACAATCCAGATTCTGAAAAGTTTACAATCAAAATCGGTGATGATAAAGAATATAACTGGCATAAATTCTTGAAGATTATTAACAAGAAAATAAAAGATATTACTGATTCTGAAGATAAGCAGATGGGAAACTTCTTTATAACAGACAATATAGATAAAGATCAGTTTGTTGATAAAGTTATGTTCTACCTATGGAATGATATTTTTAAAGAAGAATATAATACAAACAGAAACCACTTCCGTTATAAAAAGAATGGATCAGACGAGGAGACTGTGCAGTTTTCATTTAATGATTTGTTCAGCAAAGATTTAACGAATATGTTGATTGGATTCATGGAATATATTATGAGCTTTGACGAATCATCTGAAACTGGTATTTGATAATGAAACTCTACTTTGAAGAATATCAGTATAGTTTAGAATCATTGCAGAATAATATCGGCGATGAGGTGAATCTGTCGTTGCTTAATGAAGGTAAAGCGAAGATTCCTTATGTCGGTTATTATTATAATGCCAAGATAAATGATACGGTATTCATTTTACCTAAAGTTTTTATATCTGAAAAAGGAAAGGCTTTTGACAGGTATGATCCAAAAGATATTATTGATATTTCTTCAAATGATGAGAAGTTAAAAGAATTTAAGAAGAATTCAGATGATGAAGTCGTATTTGAATTGTCGGTCTGGCTTTATCAGGCAATTCATCATTATTACGAAAGAAGACAAAACACTACCATAATATCTGATGTTCAGTTGCAGAATGTCAGACCGATAGGAGAGAAGCACTCTAAAACCATAATTGAAATCATCCTTGACTTGCGTGAGTTTAATAAGAAACATCGTAATTTGTTTACTTATATTTCTCTCGTAAAATCCAGCGGAAATAATAAGGTGCATTGGAATAAAACCATCAGCAAGGTACAACCTGTTTTGCAGGATGGAAAGCCTTATTATATGGAATTTCGCAATAAGAATAAAGTGATAAATTTTGATGAGGAATTGATTTGCCTGTTTTATTCTGTGCTTAATTATCTTAGTCAGACTTATCATTTCAAATTCAATCAGGCTCAAGGTTATACTATATTGAAACCTTCAAAGATACAATCGCTAATCGATGCTCAAAAAGGAACAAGATTGTTGAAGAAGATTCGCCGTAACTATTTCACTGACGAACTGGTTGAGCTTTGGAATCTTCTTTACATATTCTTTGAAAGAGCAGAGATGGTTGCCTCTGGAAAATCATATCACGAAAAATTGTTGGTAAGTAACTTCAATCTAGTTTTTGAAGATATGATAGACCAGCTCATCAGCGATGACAGAAAAGATTTGCCAAAGGAATTGTACGAACAACAAGACGGAAAGTTGGTCGACCATATCTATAGAGATAAGTCGTTGATTGATGAGGAAAGAGATATTTATTTCATTGGCGACAGCAAATATTATAAAGAAACAACTAACTATAGTAAGAATTCTATATATAAGCAATTTACATACGCAAAGAATGTAATTCAGTACAACATCAATGTATTTAATAATGAAGATGATGTAAAGAATTTGCGTTATCGTGATAAATTGACAGAAGGTTATAATATCACTCCTAATTTCTTTATTCGAGGTGCTATTGACTTTAAAAATCCTAAAAGTCAAGAGATGCAGTTGATTAAGGATGCTGAACAATTACGACAGAATGAACATTTCTTCAATCGCTTGTTCGACAGAGACACTCTGTTTTTACAGACATACAATATCAACTTTATGTATGTTGTTGCTTCGTATGTTAATAATTCAAATGAGATTGGAGTTAAGAAGTCGTTGCAGACTTTATTTAGAAATAACTTTATCACTTTCGTAGAAACGAGATTCGATTTTTCAGTGTTAGAACCCAAACGTGGAACATTGGAAGATGCTGTAGAAAAGAATTTTAGAAAACTTAACGGCAAGATTTATAAGCCAAGCGATACTGACGAGTTGGTAATCTTAGCTCTTGATAAGGACAAGAAATATCAGTACGAAAACCTTAAATTGATGTCAGATATAGAAGACGATTTCTATATCTATGACTATAAATTAGGAACAGAACCAGTAAGCCAACATAAAACTGAGAATATCAAACCTTTGGTAGAATATAAGTTTTTTGATGCAGAAAAGAAAGTTTCGTCAGCGGCAGAGCAAGAAGTCTTGTATGAAAAAAATACGGATAAATACAAGAAGTATAAAGAATCAGATACCATTTTGTTTGGCATCTATAAAGATGCAGCGCATTTAGAATGGATTCAGAAAAATGCGAAATACAATGTCCGTTTAGGAAAACGAGCTGGAGCTGTCAAAAGAAACAGACAGGTCATATCTGTAAAATATCTTGTTTTGTACGAATATAAGAATGAATCAAAATATTATGTTTATAAGTTAAATACCAAACATCATATTTACGATAATAATAAAATGATGGAATTGGAATATCCTACAAAACATACGGAAAATCACCAATATTACATCTACAATCTTATAGAACAAACAGAAGAATTAGGTGAAATCAATGTCAAGGATATTCTTACCCAAACAGGAATATACGAGTCAGATGGCACTCCGATTTATGTTTATAAAGAAGATTTGAAAACTAATTAATCTCCCAACCATCTTCCTATCAAGTTCGTACCATCTTCGTACCACAGTCGTACCAAGTTCGAATATAATTAGGAGTTAGGAATTAGGAATTAAGGGTATGAGGAACTAAGGAACTAAGGGATTTTTTTAAGTCGCCAAGACACCAAGGTTCTTGGTTCTTAGTTCAACAGCCAACAGCCAACAGCCAATAGCCAAAAGCCCAAAGCCAATAGCCTTAGTTCAACCTTCTTGCTCGTAGTAATATGAATAATCTATTCCTTTCATGAAGGTCTCGCGGTCGTGAATCTTGTCTGTTAATGCAGATTGTAGAAGTCGTTTGATTTCGGATGACACAACAACGCTTTTTTGCATAGCGTTGAGATAATCGTTCTTGTCAATTTTACTCCAGTCAACGCATTTCTTCATTGAGCGTCTGAACATCAGGTCAAGCCATATTCGTGTGCTGCGGCCGTTGCCTTCCATAAAAGGATGCGCAACATTCATCTCTACGTATTTGTCAACAATCTCATCGAATGTCGTTTCTGGCATATTCTCTATGCTACGCAATATGGTAGGGAAGTGTAAGGCGTTAGCAAAGGTGAAACCTCCCTTGCTGATGTTCTTGCTGCGTATCTGCCCCGCGAACTCATAAAGTCCTCCGAATAGATATGCGTGTATCTGCTGCAGACACTTGATGCTGCCAGGTTCCAATGTGCCGAGTAAACCGCTTTCGAACAAGGTGTAAGCTTTCTTTCTGCTTTGTCCGTCGATGGTGTTATCGCTG
>JAZLAL010000133.1:0-28003 GCA_045613185.1 Bacteroidales bacterium
GATGACGCGAGAACTTGTCTCAGGGTCGAATGTTGTGTCTAAGTGTTCGAGAACGTCTTCGATACCGACTTGTGCTGAGTTACCTACAGCCCAAACGCTGTTGAAAGTAAGACCGTTTGTCATACCGTATTCTTTGATGAATACAGCTGTTGCGCCTGAACCTGTTACGAAGTCAACGCCATGAGGGTCGAGAGTTGGTATTGGAGAGTCGAATGCGCCGCAGTAGTTACGGTTCAAGAAACCTGTACAGTTAGGACCGATGAGGCTACCGCCGACTTTATTGATTGTTTCAACGATTTGTCTTTCAAATTCAGCGCCTTGTTCGTTTTCTTCGCTGAAGCCTGCTGATACGATGATGAAGCCTTTTGTGCCTTTTTCAAATGCCAAAGTGTTGACTGTTGCTGGACAGAATTTAGCAGCAATAGCGATGATTGCGCAATCTACTTGAGGAAGGTCTTCAACTTTTTGGTAGCATTTTACGCCTTGAACTTCAGTTTCTTTAGGGTTTACGGTGTAAACTTCGCCTTTGAAGTTGCTGTTGAGGAGGTTTCTTAAAATGCTGCCGCCTGGTTTTTGAGTGTCGCCAGAAGCACCGATAACTGCAATGCTTTTAGGATTTAGTAATTCTTTTGCTATCATATTTTATGATTTTAAATAATAATCGAAAATAAATGACACGAAAATATCGTTTTGCGCAAATTTATGAAAAAAAAGAATATGGAAGAAGTGAAAAATGAACAAATTAAATCCTTCTGGCAGATGCTGTAAAATAATAGTCAAACTCGGGGAAGAGTCTGACTATTTTGCTAAACTTTATTCAATTGGAATCTGAATGATGGAGAGCCATTTTTCTGGGTCTTCCTGATTCCAGATACCGTCTATGTAGCTGGCGCGAGCCTTGTCAGTTACCTTGTATCCCTGCTCTTCAATATAGGAGAAAGCTTCGGTGAATGATTCGTGGAAACGTTCGTACGGCCCATAGTGTTTCATACACAGAGTCTTCGGGACTGCTGTCAATCTCTTGAACTGTATTATACTGCTGTCTGTACCCATTTCTTCTACCTGTTCACAATACTCTATATCGATGTCAGTAGGTGTGTATTCCTCGTTATGCTCTATTGTGAAACAATAACCAGGAAGAGGACATTTGCAACCGAGTCGAAGCATTTCAGGACCAATTACGTTACAACATAACTTTCCTAATTCAGAGTAGTTGGAAATGATTCCGCGATGCGAGGCAACAATCATTTCTGGCAATGATTCGATACTGAATTTTTCCATTTTTTTGTTTTCCATTTTCTTGATCTTTTTGCGAGAGTCTATCCATTCTTGCAGCTGATTGCGTCTTGTCGTCAGTAGTTTAAGCTGTCTTTTGGTTTCTTCAATCTTCTCTGTCAGCTGTTCTACACTTGGAAAATGAGATTCATCATCGAATAAATCTTTTATTTCATCAAGCGTAAATCCCAACTGTTGCAGCTGTCGGATGGAATTCAGTTTTTGCATCTGAGTGATGCTGTAATAGCGATATCCAGTCCATTCATCCACTTCGTCAGGAATAAGCAATCCCTTCTGTTCGTAATGACGTAACGTCTTTACAGTAACCTGCATTAAACGTGAGAACTCTCCGATTTTTAACTTGATTTTATAACTCATAATCGTACGATGTTTTGCTAGCGATTGCAAAGATAAGTTGTGACCTTAGGGACGAGTCAAGAGGAAAATGAAAAATTTTTTAAGCGATATCATTTAAATCATAATAAAGTAATCTTGTTACAAAATCATCTTCCTCTTTTCTTAAAAATTGAAAATCATTATTCTGATAAAACGGAATAGCATCATGATAAGCATCTACTGTTATAAATCTACAGCCAGATTTGTTGTCTTCAAGAAAATATGACTTGATGAAATTTAACAACATAGAACCAATACCTTTACCATGAAAATTTTTGTTTATTCCTAAACGACAAATTTTAACCGAAGGATAACTCTTTATACGCTTTTCATTGACAAAACGATTTCGTCTAAAACGATTAAATTCTGTATTGTTCTCAAAATCAGTCAAAGAAACACGATCATTGGCTAAACTGAAATAACCAATAATCTCTTTAGATTCGATGTTTTCAAAAACGTAGGTGACTGCTAAAAGTGCTTTTCTATATGTGATAGCTCTGTTTAAAAGGAAGTCGTTCAAATCATCGTCTCCGCAATTGAACGACTTTACCCTTTCATCTTTTTGTAATTTCCGTACTTTACAAGTACCAAAACTACTAGTTTGAAAAATCATCATAATTATCCTTCAAAGATTTTCTTAATCATTTCATAATCTCGTAAGCGTTTTGCTTTTTTCTCAGGATCTTCGTGACGCTTTTCTTTCATTCTTTCTTCAAATCTCCGTGCATCTTCACCGTAAAGAATCGGAGTCTCTTTAATAGGTCGTGCCATAACTTTTAGTTTTTTAATTTTTTGCAAATATACAACCCAAAACAATACTTGTCAAGGAAAATAAAGTTAAAAATTATTAACAATCAATCAGTTATAGATATATCTATTAATTGATGATTATATTAATGGAAAAATTAAAATGGGATAAAAAAACAGTCAAACTCGGGGAGGAGCTTGACTGTTTTATATTTTTCATAGTTTGAAATTTTATCTTACTACAAATTTTTGAGTGAAACCGTTTACACTATATAAATATACCCCAGGCATGTATCCTTCAATATCTAATAAGATGTTATTTGATGATGAATCAATAATTTTCTTCTCTATTAGTTTTCCATTTATATCGTGAATAAGCATTTCTGAACATCCAGAGTTTAAATTATAGGGAAGTGTAATTATATTGTTTGCTGGATTAGGGAATGGCAATGTGGTACAATTGTAATTAGATTCGTTTAGGTTATTAACTGACGAAATTGAATATATTTCGGTTGCGTATGATACTTGATTGTTGCTGTTTATGAATATTTTATAATAAAGCATTTTGTTAGAATAGACAATAATGCTACCTGCAGTACACGATTTCCCTAAATCTTTGATAATATTGCCATTTATATCATAGAATTTGTTAATACAGTTATTAGGATCAGATGTGTTATTGATATTATTGAAACATATCATAAAAATAATATCATTATTAAGTGCTGTAGCATTGGTGTAATATCTGTTGCAATTATCAGGCGGAGTTATATTTATGTTTTTGTATAAATTAAAATTTTTATCATATATCTTGATATTATTTGACTTATCGTATACATCGTAATAATATTCAGGATTGTCATCAATTATAATTGGCATCAAATAACCATCAAATGTGTGTTCTAAATTGATTTGGGCATTCAATCTTAATATACAGATTGATAATGTAGCAATAATAAGTAAAAGTTTTTTCATAATAAAACCTCCTTTCTTCTCAGTTCCTAGAAGATGTTTTGATTAAACTCAAAAAGAAACGTGGAACTGTATGATTACATCTAAAATGAAGGTCCTGAGAAAACCCTGTGTACAAATGCAATTATAGCAGCCCACGCTATGGCGTGAGAACCACTATGCTATCCCTTGTACACTTTTGAAAATTTCTCAGGTTTTCATTTTACAAGATAAGCATAACGCTTCTTATTATTTCAATATGTCTTGGAAATGAGTCGCCTCAATCCGTTACAAAAGTAGAAAAATATTTCAATGAAAACTACTCGTCTGAAATATTTTATTTCAAATAAATTTGTGGAAAAATGTGCTGGTTAAAATCAATTCAAATGATTTTTAACCAAAACATTCTACATTTTCAGTAAAAATAAAAAAAATGAATTTTTAGTTTGTTTTTCTTCTCAAGAAGATAGAATAATATGATTTTGTTTATATAACTTTGCATTGCTTACAGTCAAAAGTTTGTGCCTTTAAGCAAAAAATACTAACCCAAAATTAAGATTTATGAAAAATTCATTACCAAATTTTAGTCATTCCGAAGAATATAAGTCTTGGATTCTTGAATTGAAGCAAAAGATTAGACAATGCCAAATAAAAGCTGCTATTAAAGTTAATACAGAATTGCTTAAACTTTATTGGCAGATGGGAGAGGATATTAATGAAAAATCTCTGGTTGCAAAATGGGGTGCAGGTTTCTTTAATAAATTAAGTCGTGATCTTAAGGTTGAATTTCCTGATATGACAGGATTCTCTGTTACTAACCTGAAATATATAAAACGTTTTTATTTGTTTTATAATCAAAGTGATATAATTCGTCAACAACTTGTTGACGAAATTGAATTGTCGATTTTTAAGATTCCTTGGTCACATCATATTTATATTATTTCTAAATGTAAAACGATGAAAGAAGCATTGTTTTATGTTAATCAAACTATGGAGAATGGTTGGAGTAGATCCATATTGGAACATAATATTGATTCGGAACTGTACAAGAGAAAAAACAATGCTATTAGTAATTTTTCAAAATCGTTACCTGATGTTCAAAGCGATTTGGCTAATCAGATTTTGAAAGATCCTTATAACTTTGATTTTTTAACAATGACTAAAGATTATTGTGAAAAAGAACTAGAAGATGCGCTAATACATAATATTACAAATTTTCTTGTAGAATTAGGAAGAGGATTTGCTTATGTTGGTAAACAAGTTCCTTTGGAAGTTGGAGGCAAGACTTTTTTCCCTGATTTGTTGTTTTATCATCTAGAACTCCGCTGTTTTGTTGTAGTAGAGTTGAAAACTAAAGATTTTGATCCATCGTTTCTTGGACAATTGAATTTTTATGTCACTGCGATAAATCATGTGATGAAAAAAGAGTGTGATACTCCAACAATTGGATTGTTAATTTGCAAGACGAAAAATAATATTATAGCACAATATGCTCTAGAATCATCAAATTCTCCGATAGGAATTTCAGAATATGAATTGAATAAGTTTATTCCTGATAATTTCAAATCTTCATTGCCAACAATTCAGGAAATTGAAGAAAAACTAGCCGAATGATATTCTCCGCGCAAATCCTCAAGATTCGTGGAGTTCTACTTTCTCGGCACAGCAAACCGTATCTTCCTCTCTAAGTTCTCGACTTCAATATGTTGGTTCTCGTAAATCTCACCGTCTATAGAAACGCAGAATCCTTTCGGTCCTTCGATCGTTACTTTTTTTGCCTGACGGTAAACTACGATGTTCTCAAACTTAGGATTGTTTATATGTGTGCCTGCAACGTAATATTTTATCAGTCCGATGAATCTTAATCGTGAAACGGGTTTTACTAAACAAACTTCAAGTAAACCATCGTCGTTGAGCGAGTTAGGCGCGTTGAAATATGAACCGCCGACGTATTTGCCATTGCTTACCGTACATAATAAAATGTCGCCGGTGTTGAGCTGCTCGCCGTCGGCATAGACTGTACATTTGGTTCTCATCCCGAAAAGAAATCCCCAGACTACGGCAAAAGGGTAGGCTCGCTTCTTGCCAAACAAAACGTTTCTTCTTAACTTGTTCATCGCCTTGGCAACGACGCTGTCTAATCCGAAATGCGTTGAGTTCAAAGCGTATTTCTCGTCAACTCTCATGATGTCGACTTCTTTCTCTTCACCATTAATGACGTCGCAGACATTTAAGAAATTATCAGAACCGAAATATTTTACGTAATCATTTCCGCTTCCGAAAGGCAGAACAGTCATGCTGGCGTTAGGAAATCCTACTATTCCGCTCGCAACTTTGTTGACTGTGCCATCGCCGCCGCAAGCATAAAATCGTACCTTTTCTTCTTGATAATCTTCTAAATATGTCCTGATGAAATTTATAGAATCGTTGGGTGAGTCAGGCGTGTATATTTCATAATCAATGACTTCTGCACATTGGGCGATACCCTCTTTAACCATGTCGAGACATGATTCCTTTCCTGCGGTAGTATTGACAATGAAAATATGTTTCATCAAAAAAAATGTTTCCGCAAAAGTAAAAAATAATTTGGTTTTAATTGATGAACAAAATTGAAATATTATTGCTTTTTATTGAAAGTACATTTTAAACAATATTTTATTTCGTAAATTTGTCACTCAAAAATCTCAATTGTTGACTGTTGTCAGTTGGCCATTATCATTAATTCTTCATTATGAAAAAAAACGAACTTATACAAAATTCTATAGTCCTTTCTGGACAATGCGATACCTTGATGCGCTTTAAAACTGAGTCTGCATTCATGTCGTTCCAAGATGTGGCTAGTTTGCACGCTACTTTCTTAGGCATCGACGATTATTCTCTTTTGGAAAAAGATAATGCGCTTTGGGTTATCTCAAAAACCAAAATAAAAATTAACAAACTTCCTCTTTGGAATGATGAAATCTCAATCAGGACATGGCCTATGGGTGCTGAAGGTGTGCGCTGCAACCGCTGCTACCAAATTATGAAAGACGGCGAAGTCTATATCAACGGCATCACCGAATGGGTCATCATCGACGCTACTTCACGCACTTTGAGAAAAGTCGAATCGACATCATATCCTAACGACATCGACTGGATTCAAGAGAAGTCGATAGAGGAGAAGTTCAGAAGATTCAAAGACGACTTCACTGAAGAAGATTTCGTATATAAAAGACTCGTACGCTCTGGCGACATCGATGTGACTCATCATACCAATAATGTCACATATATCACAATGTTGCTCGATACTTTCTCTGTAAAAGAATTGGAAGCAAAACAATGGAATGGTATCGAAGTGTCTTATCTCAACGAAAGTTTCGAAGGCGAGACCTTGTCAATCTACAGAAAACAACGTGAAGACGGATATTCATTCTCCATCAAGAAAGAAGACGGCAAAGTAGTGCTGATGGCATTCTTTCAATAGTTAGGAATTAGGAGTTAGGAGTTAGGAGTTAGGAATTGAGGGTATGAGAAATCCTGTAGAGACCTACCATACGACACAAAAAATAAACAATATGTCGTTGATGCGTCTCTCAAAATTTCCTAAATTTCTTAGATTTAAAAAAAGTTCAATGGCCTTAGTTCAATAGCCATTAACTTCTTCTCTGTCTCACTGCTTCAAACACCACAATCGCGGTTGTGACAGAAACGTTCAAAGAGTCGGCGATACCGTTCATCGGTATTATCAGGTTTTGGTCTGCCGCCTCCACCCAGATGTCGCTGATGCCTGTGGCTTCTGTTCCCATCACGATGGCGGAGCCTTGTCTGAAGTCGGCTTCTAAATAATCGATAGAAGCTTTGAGATATGTGCAGTAAATCTTGATGTCGTTGTCTCTCAACCATTGAATGCATTCTTCTGATGAGCATGCGAATAATGGAACGTTGAAAATGGTTCCGATACTTGCGCGTATCGCATTAGGGTTGAACAAGTCGGTTCTTGGGTCAGCGATGATGACAGCGTCAACGCCAGCAGCATCTGCTGTTCGCATGATGGCTCCTAAGTTGCCTGGTTTCTCTACCGTCTCTAAAACGATAATCAGTGGATTTTTCTTTGGTTTGAAGTCTTTTAGATTGGCGTATTTTGGAATCGCCACTGCCAAAAGTCCGTCGCTGCCTTCACGATAAGCAATCTTTTCAAAGACTTCGAGCGTAACTTCTTCAATGATATTGGCTTTGAGCCATGAGCTTTGAGCCATGAGTTCAGAACTGTAATCCTTTATTTCGTTACACATAAATAAGGTGTCAATAACGAAACCACAAGCCACGGCGCGTTCTATCTCA
Source organism: Bacteroidales bacterium (assembly GCA_045613185.1). Lineage (GTDB taxonomy): Bacteria > Bacteroidota > Bacteroidia > Bacteroidales > F082 > Limimorpha. The sequence continues at coordinate 7,690 of JAZLAL010000133.1, forward strand.
CGTCGGCCTTCGATGATGATTCTGTTCTGCTCGCGACGCTCGGATGACTTCTGTAACTTAACGACATTTTTTATCTTTGGATTAGTTTTGCTTGTTATCATGATTCCTGAATTTTAACTGTGATAAAATAAGTCCGCCAATGACCAATAATATTCCTAATATCTTTTGTATGTTGAGACTTTCTCTGATGATGATGCAGCTGAAAATAGCAGTGAAAACTGGAATTAAGTTGCTGTAGATATTAGCTTTCGCTGCGCCGAGTTTGCTGAAAGCGAATGCCCATAATGTATAAGATATTGAGCTGGCAAAAACGCCTAACGACAATAACGGAATTATGTAATGATTGAAACTCATTATGTTAGAAGGAGTGACTTTCTCCATTATGAAAACCATTGGTATGAAATATATCATGCCGATTACATTCTGGACAAATGTAATAGTTAAAGGTTTATATAATAATGTTAATTTTCTTAAAGAAATGGAATATGCCACTGCGACCATCACTGCGCTGAATAAAAAGACGACGCCTTTCGCTGATACGGTTAATTCTAAATTTTTATTAAGAAGCATGAAAATTACTCCGAAGAACGAGATGATGAAACCGGCGATATTCCATGGCGTTAGTCTTTCTTTAAGAAAGAAAAATGCAGCGATAGGAGTGAAGAGAGGAATCGTTGCGATGATGGCGGAACTCATAACGGGAGCGGCATTTAATAATCCGTAACTCTCAAAAATAAAATACAGAAAAGGCTCGAAAAGCGCAGCTAATGCAAATAATTTCAAGTTTTTTTTATGCTCTCCAAACTTTGTGTCTCTGAGACTTTGAGGCTTTGAGACTAATAATATAGTTCCCAAGAATACGCTCGATATGATAAGACGGAAAAAAATAGTGGTCGTTGGGTTCAGATATTCGAAGACCTGCGTCGACCAAATAAATGATAATCCCCAGAAAACCATGGCGATGACGCCGCTGATATGTACTATGAATTTCCTATCTTTCATATTGCAAAAATAAGAAAATTAAGACTACAAGTCTACATGCCAACAAGTCAACAAGTATTTTTTTAAATTATTATATTTGCACACTGCTCATTGCTGCGGCAAATTTTGGTATAATATTTGAACAAAATCATTTGTTATTTTTTAACAATAAATAAAAACATCATACTATGAAAACATTTAAAAATTTTGCTTTATTTTTTGTAATGTCATTATTTACAATTACTTCATGTCAAGGTCCAAAAGGAGAACCAGGCCGTCCTGGTAAAGATGGAAATGCAAATGTCCAGTCGGGAACAGTTGTCGTGAATGCTGGAGACTGGGAGTGGGATGCAAATGCTTGTAACTGGTACCTCGATTTGGAATGGGACGCTATAGATTATGATATGGTCGACTATGGCGCAGTTCTCGTCTATATGGAAAATCCAGGTGAAGATTTTTATGCATGGCATCAGCTTCCATTGACGCTTTATCCTTCAGATCAATATTCTGCAACATTGGAAACTGTTTATTATGATTATGCGTTGACAATTTATTGGACTAATTCAGATCTTGAAGCGCATGAAAATCCTTGCGATTTCTATAATTCAGATATGGAATTTAAGGTTGTTCTCATAGATGCTGTTTTATATTCAAAACATCAAAACGAAGATCTTACAAATTATGAGACTGTGAAACAGCTTTTCAATATAACAGCTGAAGAAAAAATATTTCAAAATTCATTAGAGGCGTTAAAATAATCGCCTCTTTTTTTTATCTTTGCAATACTATTGGCCAAGAACTAAGGCTCTTGGCTTTTGAACTTTAAATTGACTAAATACCCTAAACTATCTTCTACACTTAAAAATTGGTAATGATAAAAAGGATTTTAAAATACATATTATATATAATCTTGACTTTTGTCGCGATTGTTATTGTGATGAGTCTTTTCCGACCTTCATATTCTTTTGACGAACCGAAACCTTTTCATGGTACATATCTCCATAATCCTTATAAAAATATGAATCCAAATAATTGGGTTCGAGCTAATTTTCATGCACATACACGTCAGTTCAGCGGAATTACCAACGGGCGTTTAAATACCAACGAGATGGTTGATAGCGTTTATTCTGTTCTCGGTTTTGACCATATCGGCATCTCTGATTATAACAAAATAAATTATTACGACTCCGCAAATGCAAGTTTTATACCCACTTACGAACATGGATACGGACTGTTCAAGATTCATCAGCTTTGTATAGGTGCGGAGAAAGTGCGTCGCCTTGATTATTTCGCTTTCCAAAACCTGAGCATGAAACAGCATACGTTGAATCGTCTTGCAAAACATACGCGACTTGCAATACCAGCGCATCCTTCTTTTGTGAAAATGGGATATCTCGTTGAAGATATGAAATATCTCAGTAACTATAAACTGATGGAAGTGCTGAATGGATTTACAAATTCAACAGCACACTGGGATACGGCTCTTTCAAACGGACATCTTGTGTATATTATTGGTAATGACGACTCTCATGATGTTACTGATATTTCAGAAGTCGCACTTCGTTTCACTATGATTAACGCTCCTGAAAACGAGGCTGAGCAATTGCTTCAAGCTCTGGAAAACGGCAATGCTGTAGGTGTCGATTTCCCGATAAAATGGGGTGAGATGTTTGTGAAAAAAGCGAAACGTCTTGAAAAAGACCTTCCTTGTATAACACAAGTGGACCTTTGTGGCGATACATTATTAATATCTGCGTCTAAACCTTTCTCAAAGATAAGATTCATTGGCCAGGAAGGTAAAGAACTTGATGTGCAAAAAGATAATCATATTGCGTATTATGTGATTGAACCAGAAGATAATTATGTAAGATCTGAACTCATATTTAAAGACGGAACAACGTTGTATCTCAATCCGATAACACGTCATGAAAGTGATGAAATCGTAAAACAACGCCTCGATAAAATCAATTATCCAAAGACTATAATCCTCTGGACGATTTATGTTTTTGTGATATTTTGCCTCGTTAAAATTATGAGGAAAAAACTTGGCATTTCGTCGTCTTGCTGACTGAAAAAAACATTACATTTGTGCTGATAAACTAAACTTGTAAGTTATGAAAAAAATTAAGTTTTTACTAGTGTTGTCAGCAATGATGTTGTTGTCAAGTTGTATCCTTAACGATGAACAAGTCGTTCGTTATGAAGTCAAATCGGAAAATCCATCCGAAAATTGTGTAATAGAGAATAACACCTCGGAATGTTGCAAAAGCAGGAATCCACACGCTTTGACGGATACTTTGATGTTATCTTCTGGTTCAAATTCGATGGATGCTCCGATGTTCTTTAAAAGTAAATCCTATGTTCTTAAGTTTATTATCATATTGATATTAGGTATATTAACTTGTGCTTTAGCTGTTTCTGGTATAAGTAGAAAAGAATTCTTGCAACCAAAGAATAAGAGTATAATACGAATTATATTGTCTGTGCTTATTTGGCAATTTGCATTAAACATGTTCATTGCTTCCTTTTTGATGTTTTTTGAAACGATGCGAAATATGCTTTTAGAAAATCAAGCATTTACTCAAGAATTGTTGAATTCTGTAACTCTTGTTGGCTTGTCTACTTCATTTATTTTTGTTGCTTTTGGAATATCTGTATTTAATTATCGTAAGACTTATCATACAACGAGGATGAAAATAGTGAGAGTGATATTCTCGATAATAGTGTTGTTTGGGATGTTTGATTTGCAAAAAGTTATTATAAAAGGATTTGATTCTATTGGTGTAATACTATCGTTTTTAGTATGGTTTTGCATTGTAATTAGAGTGGTAATATCAATAAGATATGCTAAACTTGAATCAAAACCAGAAGATGTTGATAACGTATAATTTTTAAAACTTAAATGAATAAATATTATGGATATTAGTACTATTGCAATGGTTGTTTTTATTATTGTGTATGTAATAATATTGTTGCCAATTGAATGGATATTGAAAAAGTCTGGAAAAGATGGTATTTTATCACACGGAAGAGGTATGGCTTTGGATGAATGGGATTATTATTCTTGCAAAAGAATGAATCGTTTGTTAATTCCAAGGTCGGAGCGCAGTGAAGAAGAGAAAAAGAGACTGAAATATAAATCTATACCATTTTTTTGTATTGCATTTGTATTGTTGGTTTTAGCAGTTATAAATGTCGGATTTTTTCCTTACGACAGAGTTTATTTTTTGTATTATGCAATGCTGATGTTTATAGTTGGTAATTATGTGTTGGGATATCGCAGAAGTTATTATGACATAAAAGGAAAGATTTTGAGAAATATTGTGGATTTGTTGTTGTTTGTGGTTTGGTTTGTGGTTTATGTGCCATTTTACGAAGTTTTGATGGATAATGATTATGTGATAGGTTCAGTATTTTTATTGGCTATAATAGCTTTGGTATTACGTGGCAGAATGAAAAAATGTGAAGTTATAAAACCAGAAGATATTGATCACAACTCCTAACTCCTAATTCCTAACTAAAAAAAACTTTTGTCATTCGTCTTTTGCCTTTTGACTTTTATTATCTTTGTGTTTTATATAAAACATAAAACAATGATAAAAGAAAACCTCAATATCGTCAGGGCGACAGTTCCTTCAAATGTCACTCTTATCGCAGTTTCAAAAACAAAGCCAGTTTCCGATTTGCAAGAAGCTTACGATGCTGGACAACGTATTTTCGGAGAAAATAAAGCACTTGAAATGCGTGATAAGCATCAGACGCTTCCTGCTGATATTCAATGGCATTTCATCGGACATCTTCAGACTAACAAGATAAAATATATCGCTCCTTTTGTTACATTGATTCATGCAATCGACAGTTTGTCGCTTCTCGAAGCTGTCAATAAAGAAGCTGCTAAAAACGACCGCATCATCGATTGTTTGCTACAGTTTCATATCGCTCAGGAAGAAACAAAATTCGGCCTCGATATTGAAGAAGCTAAATCATTATTAGAATCTGAGAGCTTTAAAAACTTAAAAAATATTAACATCTGCGGCGTAATGGGAATGGCTACTTTTACCGACAACGCTGCTCAAGTTAGAAATGAGTTCAAGAATCTTAAAAGTATTTTTGAAACCTTAAAAGAAAATTATTTCAAAGATAAAGACTCTTTTAAAGAAATCTCGATGGGAATGTCTGACGATTATCCTATCGCCATAGAAGAAGGTGCGACAATGGTGAGAGTCGGCAGCAAGATTTTCGGAGCAAGAAATTATAATATATAATGGCGAAAGTCTAAAGGTTAATGACAAAAGCTCGTTATTTGACCTTTGGACTTTTTCTTTAGTAAATGGAAATATGAAAAAACTTCTCTTTACATTATTGAAAATGCAGGTTCTCTTGTTGGTGCTTTTCGCGACAATAAGAGTTGTTTTTGTGGCAAAATATTGGACGCTTGCCGAACTGAGCGAAATTCCTTTTGCCGAAATATTAAAAGGTTTCTGGTTTGCATTGCCGCTTGATATATCAACGGCGTGTTTCATCTTGGCTCTTCCTGCAATCTATATGTTTGTCTCTCTTGCTGTTGACAAAGATTCGCTTTTTGCGCCACTGCGATGGTATTTCTATTTGATGATCGCTGCGTATAACTTTGTGGCTTTCGGCGATATCGGAATTTACGGAGAATGGAGAACCAAACTGTCGTATAGGGCTTTGCAATATCTGGGAAATCCAGCGGAAGTCATAAATACTGCAGAAACGGAACAGACCTTGTTGCTGATAGTGTTGTGGACGCTATTTACGATTTTGTTCTGCTGGCTCTATACGAAATTCGTTGAGCCTCAAAGTCTTGCTCCTAATAAGGAAACTTCTAATCCTAATGAAAAGATACTCGCAGGTGCTTCCGTGATTGTTATGGGCGTACTTTTCGTGGGAATGAGAGGTGGCTTTGGTAAAATGCCAATCAATTCGAATAAGGCTTATTATAGCGACCATAAACTAGCTAACGAGATGAGCGTCAATCCGGCTTATTATCTTATCGAAAATATATTGAATTCAAAAAAAGTTGAAGCGCGAGCTCATTTTAATTATATGGATTTGTATTCGGCAAAAAGAAGAGTTGTTGAACTTCATGAAACATCTTGCGATTCAACGACTTTAATCTTGAAAACGGAAAAACCGAATATCATTGTCATACTTCTGGAAAGCTGGTCCGCCGATTTGATAGAATCGCTTGGCGGCGAAGCTGGAATCACGCCTAATTTTCATGAACTTGAAAAAGAAGGACTGTTGTTTACCAACTTCTATGCTAGTGCAAACCGTTCACAACATGCGATGTCGTCATTGTTCGCCGGATTGCCAGGACTGCCGGTGACAACAATAACCAATCATCCTGATAAATATCAAGCGCTTCCTTCTTTGGTGAAAAAGCTGAAGTCTATTGGTTATCATACGAGTTTTTATTACGGAGGAGAACTTAGTTATGGTTATATACAGTCGTATCTTCGTTATAATAAATTTGATAAGATAGTAGAAGCCAAAGATATTCATGAGGGATTCCATAAAGGAAAACTTGGCTATCATGATGCAGATATGATGCCTTGGTATGTGGAGCAGCTGTCACAGTTCCAGCAGCCTTTCTTCAGCACATTGTTCACGCAAAGTACACGCTCTCCTTATGATTTTCCTAGAACTTTTGAGGAAATAGAATGGCCTGAGATTGAAAAACAGTATGTTAATTCGGGATATTATACGGATATGGCGATAAAGATGTTTATGGATAAAGCGAGACAACAAACATGGTATGACAATACTTTGTTTGTCTTCGTTGCCGATCATAGTCATATTACTTATAAAAATAACGTTGAGGAATCTTTTGATTATCATAAAGTTCCAATGCTTATCTATGGCGAGCCTTTGAAAGATACTTTGAAGGGAATGACGTTTGATGAAATTTGCGGAAATACAGATATTCCTGCAATGATATTGTCGCAGCTTGGCCAAAAACATGATGAGTTTTTCTGGAGTAAAGATGTATTTGGAAAATGTTACAAGCCATTTGCTTTCTTTGCCTTAAATGAAGGCTTTGGATGGAAGACGCCAAAAGGTGAATTCGTTTATGATAATACAGGACGATTTATTAAAAATGATTTGCCTGAAAAAATCAGTGACAGCATCGTTTTAGACGGGAAAGCGTATATCCAATATCACTTCGATTTGTTCAATTCTTATTGATGTGATGTTTTTGAATTTTTGAGTTTTTGATACTTGAATTTCTTAAAAAAAATCATTACTTTTGCGCAAAAATAAAATACAATATGTTTGAAGGATTAAGCGAGAAACTTGAACGCTCGTTCAAGATATTAAAAGGACAGGGCCATATAACAGAAATTAACGTAGCAGAAACTTTGAAAGAAGTGAGAAAAGCTCTTTTGGATGCTGACGTTAGTTACAAAATAGCAAAGGATGTTACAAATAACATCAAAGAAAAAGCATTAGGACAGAAGATTTTAACATCTGTATCACCAGGTCAACTTATGGTTAAGATAGTTCATGACGAACTTGCAGAGTTGATGGGTGGTGAACATACTGAAATTAACATCAAAGCTAATCCGGCTATCGTTTTGATAGCAGGTCTCCAAGGTTCTGGTAAGACTACTTTCTCAGCAAAACTTGCTAATTTCTTGAAAAGCAAGAGAGGTAAAAGCGTACTTCTCGTGGCTGGCGACGTTTATCGTCCTGCTGCTATCGACCAATTGAAAGTCTTGGGCGAACAAGTCGGCGTTGAAGTTTATACAGAAATAGAAAGCAAAGATCCAGTAAGCATAGCAGATAATGCTATCAAATACGCTAAAGAACATAACAAGAACGTCGTTATCATAGATACCGCAGGTCGTCTCGCCGTTGATGAACAGATGATGGATGAAATCGCTGCTGTTAAGGCTAAGGTTAACCCTCATGAAACATTGTTCGTTGTCGACTCAATGACAGGTCAGGATGCTGTCAATACAGCAAAGGCTTTCAACGATCGCCTTGACTTTGACGGCGTTGTGTTGACTAAATTGGATGGTGACACTCGCGGCGGTGCTGCTCTTACAATACGTTCTGTCGTCGATAAACCAATCAAATTTGTCGGTCTCGGCGAAAAAATGGATGCTCTCGACATCTTCTATCCAAAACGTATGGCTGACCGTATCCTCGGTATGGGTGACATCGTTACTCTCGTGGAAAGAGCTCAAGAACAATTTGATGCAGAAGAAGCTGCTAAACTTAAGAGAAAACTCGCTAAAAACGAATTTAATTTTAACGACTTCCTAAAACAAATTCAGCAGATCAAACGTATGGGTAATATCAAAGATCTCGCTGCAATGATTCCAGGAATGAATAAGATAAGCGACGAAGATATCGACGAAGATGCATTCAAGAGCATCGAAGCTATCATCGGTTCAATGACTCCAGCTGAACGTGAAAATCCTAAAATCTTGAACGGCAGCCGCCGTAGAAGAATCGCAATGGGTAGCGGTACTAGCATCGTTGAAGTCAACAGATTGATAAAACAATTTGAAGAAACATCAAAAATGATGAGATTGATGACAACAGGTGGAGCTAAGAAAATGATGCAGATGATGTCTCAAATGAGAAGAAGATAACATAATAAAAACTAATATTATGGCTGATAATAAAATCATTGATGGCAAACTTATTGCCACACAAATAAAAAAAGAAATAGCAGCAGAAGTTGCTAATATGATAGATCACGGACAAGACGCTCCTCATCTCGCAGCTGTTATAGTCGGAGAAGATGGCCCAAGTCTTACTTATGTGGCTTCTAAAGAAAAAGCTTCACAAAGCGTAGGCATGATTTCTTCAGTCTACAGATTGAAAGCTACAGCTACTGAAAAAGAAGTACTTGACACAATCAACTTCTTGAATAACGACCCTGAAATTGATGGTTATATCGTACAGCTTCCATTGCCAGATCATATCAATGAAACAAAAGTGATACAATCTATCAGCCATGAAAAAGACGTCGACGGATTTACTTTGTATAACATTGGTCTCATGCAACTTGGAGAACCTTGCTATCTTCCAGCAACGCCTTATGGAATATTGGAACTTCTAAAACGTAGCGATGTAGAAATCTCTGGTAAACACGTTGTTGTACTCGGTCGCTCAAATATAGTCGGTACTCCTGTAAGTGTAATGCTTTCAAGAAAAGGCGTCGATGCGACAGTGACAATGTGTCATACAAAAACAAAAAATATAGAAGAAATTACACGCCAAGCAGATATCCTTATCGTAGCTGTAGGTCAGCCTCATTTTGTGAAAGCTGATATGGTGAAAGAAGGTGCCGTCGTTATTGACGTCGGTATTCACCGCATTAAAGATGACTCAGAAAAAGGTTACCATATCATCGGCGATGTTGATTTTGACGAAGTATATAAAAAAGCCTCAAAAATCACTCCAGTGCCAGGTGGAGTAGGACCAATGACAATAGTGTCTTTGCTCTATAATACATTGCAAGCAGCAAAGAAAAATAGAAAATAATAAAATGTAGAGACGTCATATCGTGGCGTCTCTATTGTTTATAATATGAATTTTTTGACCAAAATATTGAAACCATTGCTAGTGCTGGCGATTGTAGTGATGTCGCTAAATAATCTTATTGCACAGTCTTACAATACCTCTTCCGCAAAAGCGATAAAATACTTTGAAAAAGCTAGACAGGAATATCTTAATGAAAATTATGATAAAGCAATGTCAAGCATTGAGAAAGCTTTGCATATTGATGATGAGTTCGCTGAAGCTCATGTACTTGAGGCTGAGCTGCACTTGGAATTGAACGAGGATTCGTTGGCGATAATGTCATACGAAAATATATTTGAAATAGACTCGATGTCATTCCCTAAAATTGTAATTCCATTATCGAATCTTTATTCTAAATATTTGCAGTTTGATAAGTCTATAAAGTTGCTTGATTGGTATCTTACGCTAGATAATCAAAGCGATATTTTGATGAAACGTGCTGAGCAACAACTAGATGAAATGAAATTTCGTAAATCGTTGGTGGAAAATCCAGTCGATTATAATCCTGAAAATATAAATGGTGTAAATACGCTGGCTGATGAATATGTTAATCAATATTATGTTAATGAAGATAAGATAATATTTACTAAACGATATAGTTCTGAAGAAAACAGTTCTTATTTTGAAGAGAATGTTTTTGTAACAACGAAATATGAATTGATTTGGTCAAATCCTTCGCTTTTGTTTGATAATCTCCGTAATATTGGCGCAGCTAATATCTCGTTTGATGGCAACGAAATATATTTTTCCGGATGTGGCTGGGATGATGGATTTGGAAGTTGCGATATTTATTGTGTTAAATTTGAAAATGGGCATTGGTCTAGTCCGATAAACTTAAAATCTGTTAACACTTCGGAATGGGAATCGCAACCTTGTGTGAGCTATGATGGAAAAGAATTGTATTTTGTTAGAAGAAATAAGAAAACGGGAACATCAGATATTTATGTTTCAAAACGTAATGAAAATGGGAGTTGGCAGAATGCATCTTGTTTGAACTTTAATGTAAATACTGGAGGTAATGAGATGGCTCCATTTATTCATTACGATGGCAGAACTTTATATTTTTCTTCTGATAATCATCTTGGAATGGGTGGCTATGATTTGTTTATGTCACAGCGTGATGAAAATGATGAGTGGCAGAAAGCGGTCAATTTGGGATATCCTCTTAATACTCACGGCGATGAAATAAATCTAGTGGTTCTTAATGATGCAACTAAAGCTTATATGTCTGCTTTAAGAAATGATGGCTATGGCGGTTTTGATATTTATGAGTTTGATTTGGATGAAAAATTCAGACCTCAAACTATTGAAATAAAAAAGCCTTCTGTTGAAGAATATTATGCAAATTCTTTGGAAAAACGTGAATCTGTGGTGTTAAAAAATATTTACTTTGAATTCGATAGCGCAGAACTGAGACCTGATTCAGAAGACGGGATAGAGGCTGTATATAGTTTCTTGACGTTAAATCCTGATAAAAACATATTGATAGAAGGACATACCGATGATACCGGTAAAGAGGAATATAATTTGGCTTTGTCAAAGAAAAGGGCAGAAAACGTAAGGATGGCGTTAATTAATAAAGGTGTTGCTCCAGAAAGGATAAAAACAAAAGGCTGCGGATCTTCGCAACCTTTGTCTACTAATAACTTTGATGATGAACTAAAAACTCTAAATAGAAGAGTTTCTATGTCTTTAGTTGATTAAATCGCTTAATCAATCTTTGTACATTTTATTTATAAGGTCGTTGTACATTTCCTTAACAACGCTTCTCTTGACTTTTAATGTTGGTGTCAAGATGCCGTTAGCGACGCTCCATTCGTCAGCGACGAGTTCGTAACATTTGATTTTTTCTGTGTCGCCAAAGTTTTGGTTTATCTTCTTGACTTCTTCTGAGAAACGTTTTTTAACGTCACTGTTTTTAATCATTTCTTGAGGATTGGTGTATTTGATTTCGTGCTTTTGACACCATGTCTTCAAGAAAGCGAAGTCTGGAACGATGATAGCACCAGCATGTTTTTGATTTTCACCAAGAACAACTATGTTTTCAATGAAACCTGATTCTGAGAATTTGCCTTCAATGACGTCTGGATTGATATATTTTCCTAAAGATGTCTTGAATAAGTTCTTTAAACGGCCTGTAATTCTTACTTGTCCATATTCGTTGATTTCTCCAAGGTCGCCAGTGTGCATCCAGCCATCTTCATCGATTACTTCTCTTGTCAATTCTGGTTGGCCGTAATAACCCATCATGACATTGTGTCCGCGGCAGATGATTTCCTTGTTGTCTGCGATTTTAACTTCAACGCCAGGAAGTGCAAAACCTACTGTTCCGATTTCACGGCCATGAGGCAATCTGCAAGATACTGCGATAACAGGAGAACATTCTGTCATGCCGTAACCTTCAAAGATAGGCATTTTAATTGCAGAGAAGAATGCAGCTATGTTTGGTTGGATGCTTGCTGCTCCAGAAACAACGATGTCGAAGTTCTCAGCGCCAAGTGTCTGGCGTATTTTCTTGTAAACTAAAGCATCAGCGATTTTGAGTTTTTGGTTGTAGAACCATGTTCTGTTGCATGGGTCTATTTTGTATTTTTCAGCTAAATTCAAAGCCCATATGAAGATGGCTTTCTTGATGCCTTTGTTGCTTTTTCCGCTTTGTTTGACTTTTGAATAAATCTTTTCGAGAAGACGTGGAACTGCACTCATCATTGTTGGTTGAACGTCTTTTAAGTCAGAAGCTATTGTCGCAAGGCTTTCTGCGTAATATACAGACATGCCGAGGTATTGGTATAAGAACACCAACATTCTTTCGTATGCGTGGCAGATAGGCAAGAAACTGAAGGCTTTCTTTGACCATTTGGATGGAATTTGTTCCAAATTCTTCAATTGGCTTACGATGTTGTAGTGAGAAAGCATTACGCCTTTAGGATTTCCTGTCGTTCCTGATGTATAGATGATTGTTGCACAATCTTTTTCATCGACACTTTCTTCACGAGCTTTTAATTCTTCTGAATTTGGATTTTCTTTGCCTAATTCTACTAATTGTTCAAAAGTAGGGTGGTCGCATTTTGTTGAAAGCGCATATATGGCTTCCAAATTAGGTGTGTCGGCTTTTACTGCTTCAATCTTTTGTAAAACGGCACCGCCTTCTAAAACGACTAGCTTTACACCGCAGTCGTTGATGATATAACGATAATCTTCTTGGCTGATTGTTGGATAAATTGGAACAGAAATAGCACCGACTTGCATTATTGCCATGTCAAGCATATTCCATTCAGGACGGTTGCTACATATGATACCAACTTTGTCGTTTTTCTTGATTCCTAATTTGATGAAAGCGTAACTTAAATTGTTTGTTGCTTCAACATATTCTTGAATGCTGTATTTTCTCCAGCCGCCATTTTCTTTTCTAGCCAATGCGACATCTTGGTTTGGATGATTTTCTACATACAATTTTAAGATGTCAAATAGTCTTTTAACTTCCATGATTCGTTTGTTTTTTATTCACAACACAAAGTAACTAAATAAAAATATAAATATGTCGTTAAAAATATAAATATGGGGTAAAAAGAGACTGAAAAAATAATTGTGGTATTAAAAGTAGAAATGCGGTGTGTAAATTTTGCCCGTTTTTTATGTGATGTGGTAAAAATGTCACTTTTAGGGGTGAAAAAATGGGCGTTTTTCTGCATAAAAGTGACATTTTGTTCGCTTATTAGTATTTTATGATTTTTTCTGACGATTTGAGCTTGCTGTTGTTGTCTGTTATCTGAACGATATAGATGCCTTTTGTGTTGCAGGTTTCCATGCTGTCGCAACCATTGATGTCTTTTTCGTTGATTAAAGCACCGTTAATGTTGAAAATTTTAACATTAAGAGAGGATTCGCTTTTACTTTCAATAGTTACTTTATTGTCGTTCGGATTACTGATGATTCTGTAATTTTTATTTTCAATGTTTTCGATAATGTTTTCAGTTTTAAGATTCCATTTTTCAAGATTGTTAAAAACGACATCATTGGCAATTGTTTGTAAAAATTCAGCTTTTGTATCATCAATTTGTTGGTCGTGATAAATGCCTATTGGACTTTTGTTCCAGAAGATAGAGTAGAATACGCATGCTGCTAAATAGCTTCCGTCGTAGGAAGGATGGCTGTCATCGCTGGAGTGGAGTGTAATGTTTGGGTCTGCAGCTAAAGCTGATCTCCATGCTTCGCCAACAGGAGCAACGTATGAGTTTGTTGCATAAGCGTTTTCACAGTAAGCGACAGTCAAAGTGTCTTGCATGTGATTGAAGTCTCTAAAGTCAGCACTGCAATATACGCCTTCTCCAAAATTGATGCAATGTTGTCCTCCGACTCTGCGACCCCATGTCAAATAACCAACAACTTTTGCGTTTGGATTGTAGTATATGATGCTGTCGTATAGTGTCTTATAAGCTGTTGCCATAGTCTTGTGTCTGTAATAATCTATGGCAGGTAATTGGCTTTGTTCTTGTAATACCACATAATCCCAATTGCCTTTGCGTATTTTTGACATTGAACTTTGGCTGTCGACGTGCAAAAATAATGTACATCCGCCTGGAGCCTCTGATTCGTGAGTGAAGATATTGTTTTCATGTGCAGCAATGTCTTCGATCATTTTAGGCAAGTTGTTGACATAAGTATAGCTGTTGCCTAAGAATAACACTTTAATTTCTTCTTGTGAAAATGATGCCTTGAACAGAAGAATTGCGATTGTAAGTAGTAAGATTTTTTTCATATGATTTTTAATTAAACGAGGCGTACTAAGGAAAATAGTACGCCCCATTGGTTAATATTTATTTGGAATTATTTTGCTAAGAAAGGGTATCCGTAATCTGTTGCAGGAACGAATGTTTCTTTTATAGAACGTGGATTTGTCCAGCGGATGAGGTTCCATAAGCCGCCAGCTTTGTCGTTTGTTCCAGATGCGCGTGAGCCTCCAAATGGTTGGCATCCAACGACAGCTCCTGTAGGTTTGTCGTTGATGTAATAGTTGCCTGCTGCATATTTGAGTTTTTCATCTGCAATTCTTAAAGCTTTCAAATCGTATGCAAAGAATGCGCCTGTCAATGCGTAAGGTGATGTGCTGTCGCAAAGTTCAAGTGTCTCAACGAAGTCTTTGTCATTGTAAACATAGATGGTGATGATTGGTCCGAAGATTTCTTCTGCCATTGACTCATATCTAGGATTTGATGTTAAGATGACGGTTGGTTCTACGAAGTAACCTACAGATTTATCGCAGTTGCCACCAAATATAACTTCAGCGTCGCTAGCTGCTTTTGCTCTGTCGATGTAGCCTTTGCAGTTGTCGAATGAAGCTTCGTCGATGACTGCGTTTACGAAGTTTGTGAAGTCTGAGACATCGCCCATCTTGATTGTGCTTAACATTTCGCCTACATATTGTTTTACGTCATTCCATAATGATGCAGGGATATATGCGCGTGATGCTGCTGAGCATTTTTGTCCTTGGAATTCAAATGCGCCACGAACTATAGCTGTTGCTACTTCTTTAGGATTTGCAGAACTATGAGCGAAGATGAAGTCCTTGCCGCCAGTTTCTCCAACTAATCTTGGGTATGATTTGTAATTGTTTATGTTGGTACCTACGCCTTTCCATAATCCTTGGAATGTTCCTGTTGAACCAGTGAAGTGAATACCGGCGAGGTTAGGGTTGCTTAATGCGACATTGCCGATGAGCGAGCCTTTGCCTGGCAAGAAGTTAATGACGCCTTCTGGTAGTCCTGCTTCCATGAAGATTTGCATCATGTGGTAATTTGATAACAATGCTGTTGTTGATGGTTTCCATATTGTTGTGTTACCCATCAATACAGGTGTCATGTTGAGGTTCGATGCAATTGATGTGAAGTTGAAAGGTGTTACTGCCATGATGAAACCTTCCAAAGGACGATATTCAGTTCTGTTTAATTGGTCAGGTGACGATGATGGCTGTTCTGAATATAAGTTGCCTGCGTAATAATTGTTGAAGCGGAAGAAGTCTATTGTTTCGCAAGCAGCGTCAATTTCTGCTTGGAAAGCGTTCTTGCTTTGGCCTAGCATACAAGCTGCGTTGATTCTTGCGCGATATTTTGTTGCTAGAAGCTGTCCTACGCGTGCTAAGATAGAGGCGCGTTCAACCCAAGGGATGTTTTCCCATTCTTTCTTGGCTTTCAATGCGGCTTCAATGGCCATATTGACTTCTTTTTCGCTGACTTTATGATATTTTGCAACGACGTGTTTGTGGTTGTGTGGCATGACGACTTCGCCCATGTCGCCAGTGCGGATTTCTTTGCCTCCTATTATAATTGGAATCTCAACGACTTCGTTGGATTGTCTTTTAAGTTCTTCTTCTAAAGCTATACGTTCTGGACTGCCTGGTCTATATTCTTTTACTGGTTCGTTTGCCGGTTTGGCAAATTGAAATAATGCGTTGTTCATAATATTATCTTTTTGATAGTTGATTTTTTAATTATGTCGCTACAAATGTAATAGTTTTATGTCAAAAATAAAAGTTAAAAAATGCTAAAAAATATTTAGAAAATTACTTTAATCTTTTGACCTTACATAAATAATGTGTGTATTGATTTAATTCATTATTGAAAATGCCAGTGTCATCAATTCTGTCGATGCGAACTTTTCCTGAAGCATGTATTATCATATTAGGTGATAATAATATGCCGACATGAATTATGCGGTGGTCTTTGTTTTCAAAGAATGCGATGTCGCCAGATTGGGCTTCTGAAAGATTATTTACGATATTGCCGAATTCGTATTGCTGAGACGCATCTCTCGGTAGCTTGTAGCCAGCAACTTTGGCGCATAGTTGTACAAAAGCTGAACAGTCAATTCCCATGACACTCTTGCCGCCCCAACGATAAGGAATGTTTGTCATTTTAAATGCTGATTCTATGAGAACGTCGGAATTGTAGTTTTTGCTTAATGGGACCGTTCCTTCTATATTTTCAAAGACTTTGCTTCCAAAACTTAAAATCATGTCTTCGTGATATGTCACAGGTACGTTGACGATATATTTTTCTTTTGAAATATATTCGTTGTATTCTTCATCGCTGATTTCGTTATGTTGTAGTTTTCTGATCCAACCTTCGTATGAATCGTACATACATTGGATTTTCAGCCATTCTTCGTTTTCATCAACGATTTTATAAATGTCGTTGAACAATAGTTCAGAAACAAGCTCGCTTGTGTGCGAAGCGTCTTTTCTCATTGGAACTACCGATAATTTGCAAATTCCGTATCTCATTTTTTAATTATTATGATTGCTAAATTATGAAAAAAAGTTGTATCTTAGCAAGAGATTTGTTTTAAAGTATGAATTTTTTGTTTACCTTATAAAACACTTGAAAATGAGTAAAATATCTTCTATTTTGTTGAGAATAGGTCATTCGTATCAGCTTATATTTAGAGTATTGGTATTTTTGGTTGCATTGTTTTTGGTCGTCTGGCAGATGCCTAGGACAGTGAAGTTTAAATATGAATATCAAAAAATGCGTCCATGGCAGTATGAGTCTTTGTATGCTCCTTTTAATTTCCCTATATATAAGACGGCAGAGCAGTTGAAAGTAGAAGAAGAGGCTTCGTTGAAAGATTTTTATCCAATATTTGTATTTGATGCCAATGTATCAAAAAATAATAAGATCTCTATGCTTCAAGATTTTGATAATCAGTGGTATGGTAGTGAAGAAGATAAACTTATAAATAAAGTTATTCTTGAAAAGATTTATGATACTATAGAAAATAAAGGTATTATTACAAATATTTCAGCGATAGAACTTAAACCAGAGTCGATGATTGACGTTGTTAGAGATAGAGTTGTGAAAACCAAGGCTTTCCGTGATTTTTATACAATGAAAACAGCGACTGAATTTGTGTCGGATTATTTGGCAAATTTAGATGCTGATATTGATAAGTCTCTGATAAATAAGTTGTTGTTGGCATATTTGAATCAGAATGTTGTTTATTCTGAAGATTTGACAAAACAATCAGAAGAACAGGCGTTGGCTGCAATTTCGCTTACTTTTGGAATGGTGCAAAAAGATGAGTTGATTATTTCTGAAGGTGAACTTATTACAGATGAAAAGTATAACATAATCAATTCGTTAAGAAAAGAATATGATACTATGAATTCCGATAGCAGTTTCTTTAACAGGAATTTTAACCTTTACGGACAGATCGTTATAGTGTCGCTGGTATTTTTCTTCCTGTTTATCGCTATCAAATTGATGCGACCTGAACTTTTGAAAGAATCTAAGTCGGTAAATATGATTTTGGTTATGATGTTGCTGATGATTTTACCATCGTTTATTATTATTAAGCATGTGCCAGACATGATATTTTTGATGCCTGTGACGATATTGGCAATGCTTTTGGTTACATTCTTTGACGCTAAAATTGCAATTTACATACAAACATTAACACTATTCGTTATAAGTCTTGCAGTGCCAAATTCTTATCAATACTTTGTAATTCAATTCTTTGTATCCTTAGTAGCTATATTTGTTTTGGCAAATAAAACTTCACGTTCTAAATATTTCTTCACATCTGCGATAGTTTTCTTGGCATATGTAGTTCTTAGAATAGGTATGGCATTGATTTTTGATGCTGGACTGGAAAATGTAAGCTGGAATGATATAGGAATTTTTGCTATGAATGCTTTGTTTACAATGTTATCATTACCTCTTGTATTCTTGTTTGAACGTTTGTTTAGTTTTGTTACAGATATGACACTCTTGGAGTTAAGTAATACCAATACTCCATTGTTGAGAAGATTGGCATCAGAGGCTCCTGGAACATTCCAGCATGTTATGCAAGTCGCTGACTTGTGCGAAGAGGCGTTGTTTGCCATTGGCGGCAATATGCTTTTGGCTCGTACTGGCGCAATGTATCATGATATTGGTAAGATTAAAAATCCTTTGTACTTTACAGAAAATCAAAGTAGTAAGTATAATATGCATGAGGATATGTCGTATCAGGAAAGTGCATGTATTATCATTCAGCATGTTATAGATGGAATTGAGATATGCAGAAAATATCACGTTCCAGAACAGATTATTGACTTTGTGAGAACTCACCATGGAACAAGAAGAACGGAATATTTCTATCAGATGGCACTTCGGGAAAGCGTTGATGGATACGTCGATGAAGCTGATTTCCGTTATCATGGACCGATCCCGTTTACTAAAGAAACTGCTGTCTTGATGATGGCAGACTCTGTAGAAGCAGCTTCGCGTAGTCTCGCGGATAAAACAGAAGAGTCAATTAATAAACTCGTCGATGGTATTATTGATAAACAAATTGCTGACAGTCAGTTTGATAACGCAAACTTGACATTCCGCGATATCACTACAATCAAAAAGGTGTTCAAGAAAAAGTTAAAGAATATCTATCATGTGAGAATCGCGTACCCAGTTTGAGTAATTCATAATTCATAATGCATAATGCATAATTGAAAGAGTAAGTGATTATGAATTGTGAATTATAAATTATGAATTGAATTAGGTCCTTCGTTGAAGAGCAAATCGACAATTGATAAATTAGGGATGAAACCATGTCGGTCGGCAAAGACTTGATAATAAGGTTTCATCTCTATTTTATTTGTGCCTTTTGATAATGAAATTCTATAGTCGTTTTCATCTGTGATTTTTTCGAAATCTGTCGTGAAAGAATATTCTTTCTTGGCTTTCAATATCTTTAAAATCGTCTTCAGACAAAAGTCGTTCAACTCGACTAAAGTGTTGAATTTCTGTTTGTAAATCTTTTCAAAATAAGGGAAATAATAATCGAAATAAGCTGATTTTCTGTAAGCTGACTCTAAGCAACGAAGATGAATCTGTTGCCAGGATTCTTTATAACTTATCTCTATGTCTTTCGTAAGAGTATGATTGCCGTTCGTCTTTATGACTGGAATTGTCAATGTCTGAACGCCGTTGGCGGTCATTACGTTTGTCCTTGTACGGCAGCTTTGCTTTTGATAAGTCTCGAACAATTCGATAGAAGGCGCTTCTGCTTTTAAAAATAAAGAAACGTATTCTATTGAAGGAAGATATGCAGTTGGAAATATGTGTGACATTAATTAATAAGGTGCTTGTTTATAATACTTATATATTCTTCTTTGCTTAATGCTCCGACTTGCGATAAAGGTTGACCTTCTTTTGGTAAGAAAAATACTGTCGGAATATTTTTTACCTTGAAAATCAAAGGTAATTTTTGTTCTTTGTCAACATTGACTTTGTAAACTATTATTTTGCCTTCATATTCTTGAGCAATGTCTTCCATGATAGGAGCCACGCGTTTGCAAGGTCCGCACCAGTCAGCGTAGAAGTCAATCATACAAGGAAGCTTGCTTTGGTAAGCAAATGAATCGGGATATGTTTCGATGTCCCATACTTTTTTTACGAAAGTTTTATAGTCTAAAACCTTTACGAAAGAGTTTCCCTCAACGGTGGCAACAGCCTGAGTTGATACATCTTTATTGTTGCTTTTGTCTGAACTGCCGCATGATGCAAGCATGAAAATCGATAATATTGCTATGAATGTTTTTCTCATTTTGTCTTAATTTAAATTTTTGTAAAGATACTATATTTTTTAATTGAAATATGATTTTGTTTTGCTTGTAAATGTTAATAATAAAATGTATCTTTGCACCATAAAATTGAGTTTCAAATTAAAATTTAATAACAATGGAGAAAAAAGATTTATTGAAAGATGTTATTAAACACATCGACATAAAAAG
>JAZLAL010000134.1:0-14497 GCA_045613185.1 Bacteroidales bacterium
ATGGCAAAGAAGACTAAAGACGCACGCGTACAAGTAATTTTGGAATGTACAGAGCACAAAGCAAGTGGCATGCCTGGTACATCACGTTACGTTACAACAAAGAATAAGAAAAATACACCAGAAAGATTGGAACTTAAGAAATACAACCCAATCTTGAAGAAAATGACAGTTCATAAAGAAATTAAATAAGATTAGGCCATGGCAAAGAAAGTTGTTGCTACCTTACGTACTTTAGGTAAAGAGTATTCTAAGGTTATTAGAATGAAAAAATCAGAAAAGACAGGTGCTTATTATTTCGATGAAACAATCGTTCCAATCGATCAAGTTCAAGAATTCATAACAAAGAAATAATATAGCTTTTCTACACACAATACAATAGCTTCTTCGAGAAATCGAGGGAGCTTTTTGTGTTTTTCCATTTAAGTCTACAAGACCACAAGACTACAAGACCACAAGTAATGAAAACAACTCCTCACTCCTAATTCCTAACTGAAAAAAAACTTTAGCCTTTAGCCTTTTGTCTTTAGACTTTTTCTTATCTTTGCAAAAAAGCGTAAGATTATGGGTTTATTTTCATTTTTCAAGAGAAACAAAGAAGTCGAGCAAGAACAGAAACAAGAACTCGACAAGGGATTAGAAAAGACACGTACCAGCGTATTTGACAGAATATCAAAAGCTATCATCGGAAAGTCGAAAGTCGATGATGAGGTTTTGGATAATCTTGAAGAGATTTTAGTCACTTCAGACGTCGGCGTTGACACTACATTGAAAATCATCGGTCGCATCCAGGAACGTGTCGCTCGTGATAAATATCTCGGCACAAGTGAATTAAACCGCATCCTTAAAGAAGAAATAGCAGAGCTATTGCAAGAAAATAATTCTGGCGACGGAACCACATTCGATATTCCAGAAGGCAAGAAACCATACGTTATTTTAGTCGTTGGCGTCAATGGCGTCGGTAAGACGACAACCATCGGTAAGTTAGCCCATAATTTTAAGAAGGCAGGAAAGAGCGTGTTGCTCGGAGCTTCTGATACCTTTAGAGCTGCTGCTGTTGACCAACTCACTATCTGGTCGGAACGCGTCGGCGTGCCTATCGTTTCTCATGGCATGAATGCAGACCCAGCATCAGTGGCTTACGATGCAGTTAAGACTGCAGTAGAACAAAATATAGATGTCGTCATCATCGACACAGCAGGCCGTTTGCATAACAAGGTAAACCTTATGAACGAACTCGCTAAGATTAGAAAAGTCTGTCAAAAAGTCGTTGGCGATGCGCCACATGAAGTACTGCTCGTCCTCGATGCTTCAACAGGACAAAACGCTATAGAACAAGCACGTCAGTTTATGGCGGCTACAGAAGTCAATGCGCTTGCTTTGACAAAGTTAGACGGCACTGCAAAAGGCGGCGTGGTGATTGGTATCTCTGACCAGTTCAAGATTCCGGTAAAATATATCGGAGTGGGAGAGGGCATGGATCATCTTCAGATATTTGACAGGAAAGAATTCGTTAACAGCCTTTTTGAAGGAAGAAATTGATATTGACGATGAAGAAACCTATAGTAAATATCGTTACGCTCGGCTGTTCGAAAAATAGAGTAGACTCGGAACGCCTCGCAGCCTCGCTCAGCCACCGCTACGACATAGTCCACGAATCTGAAAAGAAATCAGACATAGTGATAATAAACACCTGCGGATTCATCGGCGACGCTAAAGAAGAATCTATAGACACGATATTAGAATACGCAGAACTCAGAAGAGCCAAAAAAATCAAGAAACTTTATGTCATCGGTTGCCTCTCGCAACGCTACCGCAAAGACTTGCAAGAAGAAATACACGAAGTCGACGGCTTCTTTGGCGTCGAGTCAGTGCAACTTATTGCAAACGATATTTTAAGTCAGGAATTAGGAGTTAGGAATGAGGAGTTGGGATATAATCACGAGAGAATTCTTTCAACACCAAGTCATTACGCTTATCTGAAGATTTCTGAGGGTTGCAACCGCCGCTGTGCTTTCTGCGCGATACCATTGATTAGAGGCGAACATGTCTCCGTTCCTATGGAAGACCTTCTCAAAGAAGCGAATTTACTTGCGCAAAAAGGCGTGAAAGAACTTATCCTCATCGCTCAAGATTTGACATATTATGGTCGCGACATCGACGGTCAATATCATATCGTAGAGTTGGTGAAGCGACTTCTCGAGATAAAAGAATTTGAGTGGATTAGATTGCATTACGGTTATCCACAAGGATTCCCTGATGAACTCCTCGACTTGATGAACAACGAACCAAGAATCTGTAATTATATCGACCTTCCATTACAACATATCAGCACGCCTATCTTGAAAAATATGAGACGTGGTGTCGATAAGGAACAGACTGTCAATTTCGTTTTGAACGCGCGCAAGAGAGTTTCTGGAATCGCATTCAGAACTACATTCATCGTCGGTTTTCCAGGTGAGACAGAAGAGCAGTTTGAAGAATTGTGCGACTTCGTAAAAGAGATGAAGTTTGAACGCGCTGGTGTCTTCGCTTATTCCCCAGAAGAAGGAACACCAGCATACGAGATGGAAGATGACGTTCCAGAAGAAGTCAAGCAAGAACGCGTCGATACTATCATGGCGATACAACAAAACATTTCTTTAGAGACAAACGAAAAGAGAGTCGGCACAACAGAGAAAGTTCTCGTTGACAGAATAGAAGGCGATTATTACATAGGAAGAACACAATACGATTCACCAGAAGTCGATGATGAAATCCTGATTTCAGTCGATTCTGCAGAATTGAATATTGGCGACTTCGTTAATGTAAAACTCGTCAAAGCCGATTATTTCGATTTATACGGAGAAGTTGTTAACAATTAACAATTGACAATTAATAATTAAGGGGCGCTGCAATGAATGTGGTGCTCTTTTTTTTATTGTAAAGTCATAAAGTAGTGAGCCCTGAAAGGGCGAAACATATATAGCATAAGGCGTCGCCTTATGGGTTGAGATTATTTTAAAAAAAAGTTTCAATATTGTAAAACAAAAGTTATATTGTTGCGTTTTAAGGAATGAATTTTGATGGTTTAAAAGTAAAACAACAATCATGACAATTAGGCAATATATATCTATATTTTTTAAGGGTTTGGCAATGGGTATCGTGAATGTGATTCCAGTGTCAAGCGGTACTGTTTCCTTGATAATTGGTGTTTTTGAACGCTTTATAAATTCAATTAAGTCGTTGAATTTAAAGGCGTTTAAATTGTTGTTCAAGGGAGAGTTTTCAGAGTTTGCGAAGCGGACTGACATAAAATTCCTGCTGACATTAATATTAGGTATCATGGCGGGAATGATTTTGACTGCGATTTCGTTAAAAGCTATTTTCAAGAAATATGAAGTCTATGCGTATGCGTTTTTCATTGGATTGATAATAGCGTCAGTCGTTTATGTCTTTGGAATGATAGGCAAGAAAACGCCTAAGATGATGATTCTTATGTTTGTAGCTGCCGTTGTTTCGTTCTATCTTTCAATAAAAAGCAATCCTTATCCAAACGATAATTTTCTGTATCTGATATTTTGCGGCATAGTCGGCTCATTGGGAATGATAGTTCCTGGTATTTCAGGCTCGCATCTGATGATGGTTATGGGAAATTATGAACTCATTGTCACGCAGGCCTTGCCTCAAATAGCGAAGTGGTCGACATGGGGACAAGGTATGATGGTATTGCTGCCATTTATCATAGGTGCTATTGTAAGTATCATTTCGATTTCCTATCTTTTGTCGTGGCTGATGAAAGAGTATAGAAACGAAACATTATCGGTTTTGTCTGGATTTATGATTGGCAGTTTGCCTGTCGTTTATCCTTGGAAAGAAGTTATGCCAGGAATGTTTGATTATACATTTCATTTGCCGCCAATGAAAGGAGAATTTGTTTTTGCTTTGATAATGGCTGTTTTAGGAGCAGCTTTGGTTTTGGTTTTAAGTCATTATTCAAAAAAGAAAGAGGAGAGGATGAAGCGCAGAGCGATGAGAAAAGCGAGGAGGCAATTAACAATTAACAATTAACAATTAACAATGCAGAGACGTTTTGATGTTACCTTAAAGAATAAATGTACATTGGAGCGTCTTTTAAATTTAGGAATGCTGGATGAGGTTAGTTTTATCAAAAATATTTGTTTTTTTATAGTTGAGTAATTGAAAAAATAATTATTTTTGCGCTCCACTTGTTATAGAGATAAAAAATTAAAATATTAAATAACTAAACTAAATTTATTATGAGAAAATTTTTACTTATTGCAATGGTAATGTTTACTTTACCAGTATTTGCACAAAATTACACAATGCGTTTGGCTAACGTATATTCAGACGATGGATTTGAATCATGGGATTATGTTTATTCAGGTGCAACAAACACTGACCTTGTTTGTATAAATGAAATTGACTTCACAACAAACACTGAAGTTATAGATTCACTTTTCTATGATGAAAGAGGTAATATCATAAAATTGGCTACATGGCAAAAAGTTGAAGGAGAATGGAAATATGCTTGTTATGTTGCTTATACATACGATGAAAATAATTTAAAGACATCTCGTGAAAACTATAACAACTTTGGTAATGGTTTTGAACTTGGTGGTATTTACAGATATTACTATGATGAAGAAGGCAAAATGACAGAATGGGCATTGGAATTCTTTGGAATTGATGAATATCAAAAAGGTATCATTGAATATAATGAAGATGGTCTTAAAGATACAGAAACAATGCAACAATATAGCTTTGAGTCATACTATCTTGAAAATCAATTCTTGACAGAATACAAATATGATGCGAACAACAATGTAGAAAGAATCAATGAATTTGTATGGGAAGCAGGTTCATGGACAACACAAGCTTTCAAATTACATGAATATGATGAGTTTGGCAACTGCCTTGTAGCAGAACAAACAACAGCATCAGGAACAGTTCAAGAAAGAAAAGTTTACACATACGACACAAGCATTTCAGCTGATAAAATTTATAGATATCCAAATCCAGAAGATGATTATCCACAACTTCCAGAATCAAAGAGCTTGTTAAAGACATTTGAATATTGGGCACAAAACGATGATATGAACTTGTCATATGTAACAACATATGTAATGGACTATGAAGTTATCGGTGATGCAATAGAAGAAGTATCATTCAATTCAAGTGTTTATCCAAATCCAGCTCAAGATTTCTTAATGATAGAATCAAGCGAAGCTGACTATGTTGAAGTAGTTGACGTATACGGCAGAGTTATGTTCTCATCAGAAATGAGCGAAACAGTTAAAGTTGACATGAGTGAATTTGCATCAGGCATTTACTTCGTTAAAATGCAAGCTGGCGATGCAACATCAGTTCAAAAAATAATGAAAAAATAAGATGAATATAGAAGCACCAGGTGGAGTCAAGCAAGTTCTTCTTCACACATGTTGTGCTCCTTGTTCTTCAGCGATAATAGAGTGCATGATGCAGAATGGCATCATGCCTCTTGTTTTTTATTGTAACCCCAACATTTATCCAGAGGATGAATATTTGATAAGGAAAGATGAATGTACGCGTTACGCTGAGAGTCTGGGGCTGGAAATAGTAGATGCAGACTATAACCACGAGACTTGGCTTGCAGAGATGCGAGGACTGGAGAATGAGCCGGAAAGAGGAAGCCGTTGCTTGAAGTGTTTTAAGCTTAGACTTCTTGAGTCAGCTAAATATGCGCATGAAAGAGGCATAAGCGTTATTACAACGACATTGGCGTCGAGCCGATGGAAATCGCTTCAACAGATAGAAGAAGCTGGGATTTATGCTCAGAGCCATTATCCGGATGTGACGTATTGGGCGCAGAACTGGAGAAAAGGCGGACTTAGCGAAAGAAGGATACAGATTATAAAAGAATATAACTTCTACAACCAAAGATATTGCGGATGCGAGTTCAGTCAAAGAGTCGCAGAGTTGCAAAGTCGTAAAGAAAAAAGTCAACAATAATGTTGGCTTTTTTGTAATCTTGAACTTTGAACTAATGTATTGGGCTGTTTGACTCTGAACTTTTAAACCTAAAAAATATAGACAAAGCCTGTGGTTGGTTGTCTGTTGAACAATAAATTATTTTTGAAAAAAGATTTGAAAAGATAAAATGATTTTCTATATTTGCCACTTCATTCATTAACTAACATTAAATATAAAATGGCAAAAATAAAATCATTAGCAGAACTGAGAGCTATGAAAGAAAAGCTCCAGTCTAAACTTGACCTTCGCGAAAAGAGTGAAAATCCGGAGGCGTTGACTCAGATTAATGCCATAGCAGATACTGAAAGTGCAAAAGTCAAAATGCATGTGCTTTGTTGCGGTGGTACCGGATGTAAGTCATCAGCAAGTGACGAGATAGTTGCGAACTTCAACACCATATTAAAAGAAAAAGGCTTGCAAGATGATGTCCTAGTTATCAAGACAGGATGTTTCGGATTCTGCGAAAAGGGACCTATCGTCAAAATGATACCTGACAACACTTTCTATACACAAGTAAAACCAGAAGATGTTCAAAGAATCGTTGACGAACATATTGTACAAGGTTGTAAGGTTAAAGACCTTCTTTATTTAGATCCAGAAACCAATGAACATGTGGAAGACTCTAAACACATGGGATTCTACAAGAAACAGCTTCGTATAGCTTTGCGTAACTGCGGTTTCATCAATCCAGAGGATATCGATGAGTGCATAGCACGTAACGGTTATGAAGGACTCGGTAAGTGCTTGACAGAGATGACTCCACAAGAAGTCATTTCAGAAGTTACAGCATCAGGACTTCGCGGTAGAGGTGGCGCTGGTTTCCCAACAGGTGTAAAATGGGGTCTCTGCGCAAAGAATGAAGCAGATCAGAAATATGTAGTATGTAATGCTGACGAGGGCGACCCAGGAGCATTCATGGATCGTTCTATCATGGAAGGCGACCCTCACTCAATCATCGAAGCTATGGCTATTTGCGGTTATGCTATCGGTGCTACAAAAGGTCTCGTATATATCCGCGCTGAATATCCTCTCGCTATCGAACGTTTGCAAATCGCATTAGGTCAAGCAAGAGAATGTGGTTTGTTAGGAACAGACATCCTCGGCAGCGGATTCGACTTCGTCATCGAGTTGCGTTATGGTGCTGGTGCTTTCGTCTGCGGTGAAGAGACAGCTCTCATCCACTCAATGGAAGGCCAACGTGGTGAACCTACATTCAAGCCACCATTCCCAGCAGTGTCAGGTTATTTGAATAAGCCAACAAACGTAAACAACGTTGAAACATTCGCAAACATTCCAATCATCATCACAAAAGGTGCCGACTGGTTTGCAAGCATAGGATCAGAAAAATCAAAAGGAACTAAGGTGTTCGCTTTGGCAGGTCAAATCAACAACGTAGGTTTGATTGAAGTTCCAATGGGAACAACACTCCGTGATATTATATATGAAATCGGTGGCGGTATCAAGAACAATCGTCAATTCAAAGCTGTTCAGACTGGCGGTCCTTCAGGCGGCTGTTTGACAAGCAAACACTTGGATACACCAATCGATTATGAAAGCTTGATGGCAGCTGGTTCAATGATGGGTTCAGGCGGTTTAGTCGTTATGGACGAAACATCATGTATGGTTGCTATCGCTAAGTTCTACCTTGAATTTACTTGTGAAGAGAGCTGCGGTAAATGTTCACCATGTCGTATTGGTAACAAACGTATGCTTGAAATCCTCGACAAGATTACCAAAGGCAACGGAACAATGCAAGACCTTCAAGAATTACGCAACCTTGCTGATGTTATCAAAGATACAGCATTGTGTGGTTTAGGTCAAACATCACCAAACCCAGTCCTTTCTACATTAGATAATTTCTGGGATGAATATGTAGAACACGTCGTTGACAAGAAATGTCGCGCTGGCGCATGTAAGTCATTGATGAGCTACGAAATAGATCCAACAAAGTGTATCGGCTGTGGCGCATGTAAACGCGTATGTCCACAAGACGCTATCGAAGGAGAAAAGAAAATGGCACATCACATCGACAACCTCAAGTGTATCAAGTGCGGTGCATGTTATGAAAAATGTAAGTTCGGTGCAATCTCAATCAAATAATATTAGAAAGGAACATTAAAATGATAAAACTCACTATAGATAACAGACCGGTAGAAGTTCCAGAAGGTACAACTATCTTAAAAGCAGCTCGTCAAGCCGGCATTCATATTCCTACCTTATGTTATTTTGAATTGGAAGGAATGAATTTTGAAAATAAACCAGGCGGTTGCCGTGTTTGTGTTGTTGAAGTCGTTAAGGATTTCAATGGCAGACCACGTCGTAACCTTGCTCCTGCATGTGCTACAGACTGTGTGGATGGCATGGAAGTGTTGACACACTCACAACGCGTCATCAATGCACGTCGTACAGTCGTTGAGTTGATTCTCTCAGACCACCCAACAGACTGTCTCACATGTTCAAAGTCAGGACAATGTGAATTACAAAAATTAGCACAGAACCTCGGTATTCGCGAAATACCTTATAAAGGCGAACAATCAACATATCGCGTTGATATGTCACCTTCAATCATTCGTGATGTTGATAAATGTATCATGTGTCGCCGTTGTGAAAACGTATGTAACAACATCCAAAGCGTTGGCGCACTTTCAGCAGTGAACCGCGGTTTCCAAGCTGTTGTTGCTACAGCATTCGAACAAGACATGGTCGATTCTCCATGCGTAATGTGTGGTCAATGTGTTCAAGTATGTCCAGTAGGCGCTTTGAGTGAAGTTGATGACACACGCAACGTTATGATGGCAATCAATGACCCTAAGAAGACAGTCGTCGTACAAACAGCTCCAGCAGTACGCGTTGCTATCGGCGAAGAATTCGGCATGGAACCAGGTACAATAGTTACAGGTCAACTTGCAGCAGTCTTACGTCAACTCGGTTTCAACTATGTATTCGACACAGATTTTGCAGCTGACTTGACAATCATGGAAGAAGGTACAGAATTACTCGATCGTATCAAGAGATTTACAGAAGGCGACAAATCAGTACGTCTCCCAATATTAACATCATGTTGTCCAGGTTGGGTTAACTTCTTCGAACATAACTTCCCAGATATGCTCGACGTTCCATCATCAGCAAAATCACCACAACAGATGTTCGGTGCTATCGCTAAGAGCTACTGGGCAGAGAAGATGGGTATCAAACGCGAAGACTTGGTTGTAGTTTCTATCATGCCATGTTTGGCTAAGAAATATGAATGTAAACGTGAAGAGTTCTACGTAAACGGCAATCCAGATGTTGACTACGTTCTCTCAACACGCGAGTTGGCTCGTTTGATTAAACAATTCAACTTAGACCTTAGAGAAATGCCATCAGAAGACTTCGACGACCCACTCGGCGAATCAACAGGTGCTGCGGTTATCTTCGGTGCTACAGGTGGCGTTATTGAAGCAGCAGCTCGTACTGCATACGAAGTATATACAGGCAAGAAACTTGAAAAAATCGACTTCACAGAATTGCGCGGTCTTGAAGGCATCCGCGATGCTTGGGTCGACTTCAACGGAACACCAATCCACATCGGTATCGCTCACGGCTTGAAGAACGCTCGTACATTGCTCGAAAGAGTTCGCGAAGGCAAGGAACAATTCCACGCTATCGAAGTCATGGCATGTCCTGGCGGTTGTATCGGCGGCGCTGGTCAACCTTACCACCACGGCAACAGCGAAATCATCAAGAAACGTTTCGAGGCTACATACGAAGAAGATCGCAACAAACCAATTCGTAAGTCACACGAAAATCCTTCAATCATCAAATTGTATAAGGAATATCTTGGAGAACCATGTGGACATAAATCACATGAACTTTTACATACACACTACTTCGACAAATCAGACCATGTTGAGATTGGCGAATAAGAAGTGTTTAAATTGTTTAATGATTAAAATGTAAATATTATGGCAGTTATAAAATTATCAGAATCCAAGATAAACTTCGTGAAAGGTATCTGTAAATCTTTCAACAACGAACCAGGTGAAGTCATCAACGTTCTTCATAAAGTTCAAGGCGAATTCGGTTATCTTTCAGCAGAAGTACAAGAATTGGTAGCAGAAGAATTGCATATTCCAGTAGCAAGAGTATATGGCATCGTTTCATTCTATTCATTCTTCACCATGACACCAAAAGGCCGCTTCCCAATCTCAGTATGTTTGGGTACAGCATGTTATGTTCGCGGTGCAGAGAAAGTCATCGATGAATTGAAACGTCAGCTCGCAATACAAGTAGGCGGAACAACAGCAGACGGCAAGTTCTCATTGAACTGCTTGCGCTGCGTCGGTGCCTGCGGTC
Source organism: Bacteroidales bacterium (assembly GCA_045613185.1). Taxonomy (GTDB): domain Bacteria; phylum Bacteroidota; class Bacteroidia; order Bacteroidales; family F082; genus Limimorpha. The sequence continues at coordinate 10,345 of JAZLAL010000134.1, forward strand.
TGGCTCCTGTTATGATGATCGGCGACAAAGTATACGGTCGCGTGACACCAGATAAAGTCGCTGGAATCTTAGCAGAATATAATAATTAAGACACTGACTGTTGATATTGACACTGACTGTTGACACAGACACAGACTGGTCAATTGCCTGAGTTCAGAGTCAGAGTTAATAAAAAAAACTGTGGAGAAATTCACAGTTTTTTTTATTATATTTGCGCTAAGAAAAATATTATAAACTAAATACTTAAACGATGAAAAGAAATGTTATCATTGCTATGTTCCTGATGTTTTTGGCTTTAGGCCTTAATGCTCAGAATTTTGTATCAACAATACCGGCTAACAGAAATGTAATACTTGAAGAATTCACTGGCTCATATTGCCAGTATTGTCCAGAAGGACATAAATTGGCTAAGGAATTGGCAGCGACTTATCCGGATAATATTTTCGTTGTTAATATTCATGCCGGTGATTATGCAACATCAGAGTTCGAGACAACAGATGGTAATGCTATAAAATCAGGATTTGTAGTAAACAATTTTCCTTCAGGTCTTGTAAATAGAGGAACGGAAAAATCGATTTCCCGTGGAGAATGGGGAGCGAATATACAACAGCAGATGGCACAGATTGCAGAGTGTAATGTGGCTGGTCAGGTCGCTATTGATAAAGAAACACGAAAGGCAACTGTAACGGTAGAGGTTTATTATACTTCAAACAGCGCATCTGAAACAAATTATCTTAACGTTATAATGTTGCAAGATAATATTGATTCTTATCAATCAGGTGCTAATGCAAATCCAAGCCAGATTGTTAATGGTCAATATCGTCATATGCATGTGTTCCGTGATGCAGTCACTCCATCATGGGGCGAAGAAATAACTACTACAACAGCAAAAACTCTTGTTACCAAAACATATACATACGACATCCCTCAAAAAATAGGTGGCTTTGATGTGAAAATTGATGACATAGAATTTCTTGCTTTTGTGACAGAAAAATATCAAGGTGCAGCTACACGTCCAGTTTTAAATGCAAACAGATTGTATACATTATTTGTGACAAGCGATGAAATTCATCCAGATATAGTGTCTCTCGGATTGTCAGAGGGAATTTCGTGTTCAAATGATAAAGTGATAAATGTCGCAGTAAGCAATAGCGGTGTAAAAGAACTTACATCATTGAAATTTGAAGTCTCTGTAGATAAAGGTGAAGCTGTGACAAAGACATGGGAAGGCTCAATTGCTAAATATCATACAGTTAATGTTGAACTTGATGTTAATATTCCACAAGGAACACATGATGTGAATGTAAAAATTGTAGAAGCAAATGGAGTTAAATTTGAAGATGATGAAACATTGTCGGTTAAAAATGAAGGTTGGGGCGTAGTGAAAACAACAGGAGAAGAAGCTGAGATTACAATAGAATTGATGCAGGATAAATATGGAACTCAAATCACATGGGAATTGTTGGCTTCCGATTATTCTGTCATAGCTTCAGGCGGTCCTTATAAGAATTTGTCAGGATCTTCTGCAACAGAATTGCATGAAATTAAAGTCAAAGTTCCTGTTAATGAATGTGCTAAATTTGTTATAAAAGACTCTAAAAATAATGGTATCTGTTGCTTCTATGGTGAAGGATATTATAAAATCTTAAATTCAAAAGGAAAAGTCATTATTGATGGCGCAGGCGATTTTGGCGCGGAAGCATCTAATATTATTTCTATTGTTGAAGGTAATGAGGAAGAAGCAGATCGTTTGCCAGCTCCGACAAATGTCTTGGCAATGACATTAAACGAAACAGAATTGGTTTTGATGTGGGATGCTGTTGAAGGCGCTACATCATATAATGTGTATAATCAAGACAATTTGGTTGGAACTTATGAAGATATAAACGCAAAAATCACAGAATTGACACCAGGAACAGAATATTGTTTCACAGTTACAGCCGTTGATAAGATTGGCGAATCAGAAAAATCTGAAAAAGCATGTGCTAAAACATCAGGAGAAAAGCCAGAAGAACCAGAAAATCCAGGAGAAGGCATAGAAGAATTGAAATCATCGATTATATTATATCCAAATCCTGTTAACGACAAACTTTATGTTGAGACACTGACTCAGACTCAGACACTGATAGTAGAGATTTATGATATTTATGGAAGACAACAAGACAACAAGACAACAAGACAACAAGGTAATTTAAGTGTTGACGTGACAAACTTGAACAGCGGAGTTTACTTCGTGAAAGTCGTTACAGAAAATGGTGAAGCTGTAAGACGCTTTGTTAAGAAATAATTCATAATTATGGCTAAAGGCTAAGGGCTAAAGTCGAAAGAAAAAGAGCTGCTTGAAAAAGCAGCTCTTTTTTTAATGGTATAATTGCCAAAAATGGTTGGTAAAATCAATATAACCAATTAGTACATAGATAAATATAATAACTTTGATGAAAACGTTTTCATCAAAGTTATTATTCTATGTCAAAAAGCAGGAAAGAACGGTGTCCGCAATGCGGAAGTTTGAATGTTATCAAATGGGGAAAAAGAGGTAATCATCAGCGTTTCAAATGTAAGAATTGTGACAGCATGTTTACGTTTCGGCGTAAGGATGTATCGGTGTCCAACAGGCTTATATGGTTTAAATGGTGGATAGTTGGCAAACAAACAATACAACAGATATCAGCATTGAGTGGGTATAGTCCACGACAGCTATCAAGATGGTTTGATGAGTATCTAAGCGATTGCCCCACGTGGAAGATAAAATGCGGAGAAAAGGTTAATCTTCTTATAGATGGCACATGGTTTTCCAATAAAATATGTCTTGTTGTCTATAGAGACAACATAGTGCACAAGACAGTGTTCTATCGTATTAGCAAAGATGAAGTTGAAAAGGAAATAGAGGAAGACCTTCGTAATATACAAATGCTTGGTATAGAGGTTAATAGTGTTATATGCGATGGAGGACAAAGTATATTGAAGGCTGTAAGAACTGCTTGTCCTGATGCAAAGATCCAAAGATGTCTTGTGCATATACAGCGCGAATGTAAATCATGGTTAACACAACATCCCAAAAGTGAAGCTGGTATTGAATTGTATGAATTAGTTAAACTTATAGGCAAGATAACGACTCGCAATGATATGTTAGAATGGAAACGTATGTTAAGTGACTGGCATTCAAAATACGTTTCCTATGTAAACACTAAAACAATAAATAAGGAATCCAATAAAGAATGGTTTACTCATAAAATGGTAAGAAAAGCTTACATACACATAAGAAGAGCTTTACCTTATATGTTTTCTTTTATAGAATGTCCAGATATACCTAAATCAACAAATGCGCTGGAGTCTTTTTTCGGGCATTTAAAAGACAATGTTATTTTACATCGTGGACTGTCAAGCAAACATCATCAAAATTATTTAAAATGGTATTTATATTTTAAAAATGAGGGTGGAAAAAAAGACAGGTAACTTGGGCTGTTTTGTATGCCCGTTACCTGTCTTTTTTTCGCTCAATCACCAACCATTTTTGGCAACATTACCTTAATTCGTGCAAATTCGTGGATGACTATTTGCGTATTATTCGTGTTTATTAGTGTTATTTCGTGGATAACAAAAAACAATTCGTGGACTAATAACCGAATTCATCATCGAATCCTAATTCAGCACGTGCTTCTTCACTCATCATTGATGGATTCCATGCTGGTTCGAATGTCAACTCAACCTTACATTTCTTCACTCCCATCATAGTGCCGACTTTCTCCTTGACGTGCATCGGAAGCTGGTCTGCGACAGGACAATTAGGTGCGGTTACCGTCATCAAAATGTTTACATTGGCATCATCGTCAATGTTGATTTCATAAATCAATCCTAATTTGTATATGTCAACAGGAATTTCAGGATCGTAAATAGTTCCTAAAACCGCTATGATTCTTTCTTTTAACAATTCTTTTTCTTCAGCTGTCATTGGTTCTTTCTTTTTAAAAATATCCCACATTTTTTTTAGTTTATAGTTGAGAGTTTAGAGTTTATAGTAGTTTAAAGTTTAAAGTGGGAAGATTTGTAGTGTACTTGTTAATGTTTATAAACTTTCCACTTATAATTTTCCACTTACAACAACTCTACACTCTACACTTTACACTTTACACTTTATTATTAAACACTTCTG
>JAZLAL010000135.1:0-1951 GCA_045613185.1 Bacteroidales bacterium
GAATATCAATATTATGGGATTACGTAAATTTATAGATAAAATAAAACCTAACTTTGAAGAAGGCGGCAAACTTTATTGCTTCCACTCATTCTTCGATGCAATGGAGACATTCTTCTACGTTCCTAACAAAGTCACTATCAACGGTGCTCACGTCAGAGACGCTGTCGATATGAAACGTAACATGATTTATGTCCTCATCGCTCTTATTCCTTGCTTCCTCTTCGGAACATGGAACATTGGTTATCAACATTTCCTTTCTCATGGTGAAGCCGCAACATTGATGCAAAACTTCGGCTACGGCTTGATGAAGATTTTACCTCTTTACATCGTGAGTTATGTTGTGGGTCTTGGCATTGAAATCATCTTTGCTCAAGTCAGAAAAGAAGAAGTCAACGAAGGTTTCTTCGTAACAGGCTTCCTCATTCCTTTAATCATGCCAGCTGATGTGCCATTGTGGATGCTTGCTATTGCAGTAGCTTTCGCAGTTATCATCGGTAAAGAAGTGTTCGGCGGCAGCGGTATGAACGTTGTTAACCCAGCTCTTCTCGCACGTGCTTTCATGTTCTTCTCATATCCTTCACAAATGTCAGGCGACGGCATCTGGATTGCAGAAAAAGCAGACGCTTACTCAGGTGCAACACCACTCGGCACATTGTTGAACGGCGGTGGAGTAGAACAACTTCCAAGCATGATGGAAATGTTCATCGGTACAATTCCAGGTAGCGTTGGCGAAACATCAAAAATCGCTATCTTATTAGGCGCATTATTCCTCATCGTTACAGGCGTTGCAAGCTTGAGAGTCATCATCTCAACATTCGTCGGCGCAGCTGCATTAGGTTTGTTATTCACAGCAATCGGCGTATCAGACGTTCCATTCTATTATCATTACTTAATGGGCGGCTTCATGTTCGGTGCTATCTTTATGGCAACAGACCCTGTTACAGCAGCACAGACAAACTGCGGTAAGATTATCTACGGTTTCCTCATCGGTGCTATGGCAGTGTTGATTCGCGTTGCTAACCCAGGTTACCCAGAAGGTATGATGCTCGCAATCTTGTTACTCAACGTATTCGCTCCATTGATCGACTACTGTGTAGTAGCAATGAATATCAGTAAACGTAAAAAACGCTGGGCTCAAGCAGAAAGGAGTGCAAAATGAAAGATAGATATATTTTCTTCTACATCACAGTCTTGACAGTGATAGTTGCATTTTTGTTATCATTTGCAGCATTGAAATTACAGCCATTCCAAGAAGCAAATGTCAACAATGAAAAAATGATGAACATCTTACAAGCAGCCGACGTAAAAATAGAAGAAGGCGCTAATGTTCAAGAACTTTTCAATAAAGACTGCGTTAAAATGATGCTCGTAAATGGTAAAGGTGAAGTTGTTGAAGAAACAACAGAAAACTACACATCATTTGAAGCTTTCAAAATGAACTTGAAAGACGAGCTTTATAAGAGAGACAATGGACAAGACTTCGTATTGCCAATTATCGTTATTAATAATGGTAAGGAAAATGTCAACGTTCTTCCACTTCAAGGTGCAGGTCTTTGGGGTCCTATCTGGGGCTACATCGGCATGACATCAGACTTCCAAAATGTTGTCGGCGTTGTTTTCGACCACAAATCAGAAACTCCAGGTTTAGGCGCTGAAATCACAACAGAAAAATTCAGAAGCCAATTCCAAGGCAAGACTATCTTCAGCGATGGCGAATTCGTATCAGTAGATGTTGTTAAAGGTGGCGTTGCTAAATTATCAGCTGACCTTCAAAAACACTCTGTCGACGCTATCAGCGGTGGTACTATAACTTCACAAGGAGTTAATAATATGATTGAAAATGTGTTAGGATCTTATTTACCTTATATTGAAAAACAATGAGTAAGAATTTAGAACTTTTAACAGCTCCATTACGCAAGGCAAATCCTGTCACAGTATTAATATTAGGTAT
>JAZLAL010000136.1:0-10573 GCA_045613185.1 Bacteroidales bacterium
ATGTGGCTGTGCACTCTCCGTGCATGTACCTCATACTGTTCAAGTGTGGGGCATTGTATCGTTTATTTCAGCTTAGGTCTTTCCACAACCTTCTAACAAATAAACGTGAAGCAACTCCACACTTTCTTTTTTTTATAAACATTATAATCCTTTGGAGTTGGGGTGTTTGTAAAAATGATATGAACATAGTAGATGTTGTCAAATGGGAGGTAAACACAAAAGAATTAGTTCATAAGTTTGAATCAGATTCATTGCGTCTTGGTTCGCAACTTGTTGTTTATCCAAGTCAGACTGCCTTATTCGTCAAAGGAGGTGTTATCGCTGATGAGTTTCAAAGCGGCACATACACAATAAAATCCGAAAACATTCCGATTCTTGGAAAACTGATAAACATACCTTTCAATAGTGAAAGTCCTTTCAAAGCTGAGGTTTGGTTTGTCAATCAAATATCTAAACTTGACTTAGCATGGGGAACGCCACAACCAATACAAATTGAAGATCCAAAATACAATATAATTGTACCAATTAGAGCACATGGACAATATGGTATTCGTATAAGTCAGCCAAGATTATTTTTGGAAAGTTTAATTGGCAACATGCACACTTTTGGACAGGAACAAATAGAACATTATTTCAAAGGAAGAATAATAACCAATCTTAACACTATATTGACCCAACAAATCATAGAGAAAAAAGTTTCTGTTCTTGATATAAATACACAATTGGTATTATTATCAGAAGAATGTAATAATCTGTTAAATATCCAATTGCAAAAATATGGAATAAGCATTATAGACTTCTCTATAATGTCAATAACAGTCCCACAAGATGATGAAAGTGTTATTAAACTTAAAAATGCAAAAGATATCGCAGCTAGATTGAATATTACAGGACGAGATGTATATCAAATGGAACGTTCATTTGACATTCTTGAAAAAGCTGCAGCCAATGAGGGTGTAGGAGGACAGATGATGGGAATGGGTGTAGGATTAGGTGCAGGGGTTAGCGTTGGAACTACTATAGGAAATATCGCAGGACAAATGATTAACACAACCCCACCACCATTACCTTCACAGGATGTTAAAAAATATTACCTTTATATAAATGGAGAGCAGATACCAAATCTATCATTACAACAAATAGAAGAGTATGTAATAAATGGGGCGGTAACTCACGAAACACTCGCATGGACAATCGGCATGTCTGAATGGGCAAAAATATCTGACATACCTGAATTACGCAATCTATTAGGCGGTATTACGCCACCACCTATCAAATAATAAATTATGAAGGCACTGACTTTAAAAATTGGCTTAATAGTACTGATAAGTAATATTATATTTGGCATTCTAATCTCCAAGTATGCTGTATTTAATATATATTTGAATAGTGTGATTATTGCTATTACAACCGCAATGATTATGTTTGTTAATAGCACAAAGATAAAATCTGCCTTTAAATTTTCATTGTCATTTATATTCATTTTTGGCGGACTTGTTGAATTTATATGTGGATTATTTTCTAAAAGTTCTATATATGATAATTGGGCAATCCTATTGTGTACAATAATCACTATATTGGAAATAACACTTTTAACTACAATAGTATCAATGTCTAAAAACAACAAATCATAATAATTATGAAATCATTAACGTGTGAAATGTGTGGAAGCACCAATCTTATTAAAAATGAAGGTGTCTTTGTATGTCAGTCTTGCGGAACAAAATATTCTGTAGAAGAAGCAAAAAAAATGATGATAGAAGGAACTGTTAATGTTGAAGGTACTATAAAAATTGACAATTCTAATGAGTTACAGAATTTATACGAAATAGCAAGACGAGCAAAAATAACTGATAATATAGAACAAGCAGAAAAGTATTATGACAAAATTCTTGTTTGTGATCCAAACAGTTGGGAGGCTAATTTCTATACCGTTTATTACAAAGCGATGTCGTGCAAAATAGCAGGTATAGCCAATGCAGGTAACACATTAACACTTTGCTTGCCCACTGTGATTTATTTGGTGAAGACATATATACCTGAATCGGAACAACATGATATTATTGAAGAAATTTATGGTAAGATTATCAATATCGCTTCTATGCTTAGTGAAGCTGCAATGAATCATTATTTTGATATTGACATAAGTATCAGGGAAAGATTCGCACAGGATTATGTTAACAACATGGCTTCAGTTACATTTTTGGTATATTCTTTAGGAAATATTATTGATGAAAATTGGGGAGCAAAAGAACAGTTTAACTCTGTAGCTTTATGGGATGCTGGTATTGGTTATCAAAATAAATATTTTAGATACTTATTAGACCCTTCGCCGACTATAAAATCTATGGAAACGTATGCTGATAAAATAAAAGCATATAATCCAGAATATAAACTTCCTGAATTAAAAAACACATCATCAGGTGGAGGTTGTTATGTTGCCACTTCCATATATGGTTCTTACGATTGTCCTGAAGTATGGACATTGAGACGATACAGAGATTATACTCTTGCAGAAAAATGGTATGGAAGAACTTTTATTAAGATATATTACGCAATAAGTCCTACACTTGTCAATTTGTTTGGTGAAACAAGATTATTTAAAAAAATATGTAAAGGTAAACTTGACAAATTTGTCAAAAAACTTCAAAGTAACGGGGTGTCTTCAAACCCATATAACGACAGGAATTGGTGAAACTTATCATTTATACCTAAATAACAAGAATGCCATGTTATGATATCATTTTTTTAAAACAAAAATGGCACAAAACACATATATTACAAACAAAGACTCCCGAAAAATTTCGGGAGTCTTTGTTTCACCCTATCATTCTGCTGTCATCAACCTTAAATTTATACATTCCTGTTTCATACGCAATTCGTCCAAGAACAATCCATTTGTTCATACCTTTTTCTTCCGCCCATACAGTATAGACTTTTTGAATATCTATAGGATTCATACGTACTTTAGGGGCATCCTTCCATTCTTTATTAGGTATCAACGCATTTGCTGCATACTCGTTTGCTTCTCGTTCTTCAGATCTTTCATTGTCATATTCAGAAATGCTTAACTTGTAATTTTGTTTTGAAGCATCTTTATAATGTTTGTATATATGGCCAATCTCATGCATCAACGCAAAAGCAAAACTGTCAATCTTGTTATATCTTCTCGTTAAAATAATATATGGCATTCCATTTTCAAAATACGAATATCCATCAACCGAAGCCTTGTCTATTTTCTCTATTATACAAAAAGCTATGCCATATTTTGACAATATATTTTTCACTATAGTTTCTGTGTTTTGGTTTTCATGCAAGGCCTTGCTTAATTCGCTTACCAACATCGGCTCATCATCTCTTACAAATGATCCTTCAACAACAAGCGTCTTTGCTTTTGTTTCAGCCAATATCTTCCACGTCATCAGCATTCGCATATCTTGCCCTGTCTTCGCTGATTTCTTAAATTTACCAGCATATTCCAATTGCAACTCTGCTGGTTTAGGAAGTCCACAAATTTCTTTAAGACATCTAAGGTTTTCAACTGCAGATTCTGCCAACATCCCAAGTCTTTTAAGCAATATCTTCACATCAAACACCTCATCATAAAGCTTCAATGCATTAAGTGCCTTTTGTTCCTCAACACTTTTTTGCTCTATGACGCTCATGTCATATTCGTATTTAACCTGCATATTCACTAATGAAATCGCAGAAATACCCAACGTTTCTTCAATCTTAGTAGCAATAAATTTAGTCAGCGTACGCTTTCCTTTTATAAGTTCGCAAACATGACACCTTTGCATACCTATCATTTCAGCAAATTCCTTCTGAGAAATCCCTCTTTCTTCCAACTCATACTTCAATATAGTACCAGGATGAGTCGCTATCCAAGTCGTAGTATTTTCATTTCTTGTTGCCATAATGATCTTCATTTATTTCAATTAGTGAAATCTGTATTCCATCTTCTGTCTCTTTGAACAGCAGCCGCTCAACTCTACCATTGATTATTCTTACAGAACTCAACGAAATATATTTCAATTGTTCATAATGTAAAAAACTAAAATCTTTTAACTTAGACACATGCTCCAGAGAACAAAATAAGTTATATATATGCGTAAGTTTTGTTACGAACTTTTTATCACGAGCAAACTTCTTATATTTTCCCTTATTCTTACCTTTAAAAATAAGTTCTCTCAAATCATCATCAAGTATTTCTACCTTCAACATAGATTCCAATAAAATGTTTTTGATTCTGGTGCAAAGTTAAAAATAAATTCCCAATAACATGGAACTTTTTGTTAGTATTTTTTAATTACTATTATATTTTCACAAATAAAAGTCTTTTCTACAAATCGACAAAAGACCAATCTATTTTTTTCCTAAATTTGCACACTTCTCAACGAAGTTTTTACTGGACAATGACTGTTGTCTGTCGTCCATTGTCTGTTGACCTATAAAAATATAAATCATGAAAGCATTACTCGGTTTAACCTTAGCAGAAATACAGGAAATCGTCAATCAATATGGATTGCCTAAGTTCACAGCCAAACAATTGACTGAATGGCTCTACAAAAAACACACTGGCAGCTTCGATGAAATGACAAACCTCTCTAAAGCAACACGTCAGCTTCTCTCCGAAAATTATACTACCGGCTACCGTAACTACGAAACCGTACAAGAATCGAAAGACGGAACTAAGAAATATCTCTTCCCTGGCGCAGATAATTTCATCGAATCTGCATATATCCCTGATAAAGAACGTGCTACATTATGCGTCTCTTCTCAAGTGGGCTGCAAAATGAACTGCCTCTTCTGTCAGACTGGCAAACAGGGTTTCCAAGAGAATCTTCCTGCTAGCGATATCCTGAACCAAATACTCAACCTTCCTGAATACGAGAAACTTACAAACTACGTATTCATGGGAATGGGCGAACCGATGAACAACTACGACAACCTCATGCGCACGCTCAACGTGATGACATCCGACTGGGGTCTCGCCATGAGTCCAACTCGTATCACAGTGTCGACAGTAGGCGTGATACCTTATATGAAACGTTTCCTCGACGAGTCGAAATGCAACCTCGCTGTCAGCCTCCACTCTCCTTTCCACGACGAAAGAATGAAAATCATGCCTGTGGAAAAAGCTTATCCAATTCGCGAAGTCATCCACGCTATCCGTCAGCACGACTGGAGCGGACAACGCCGCGTATTCTTCGAATATATCGTGTTCAAAGGTCTCAACGACACTTCCGACCATATCAAAGAACTCGCAAGACAACTCGGCAGCTTGCGTTGTAAAGTCAACCTCATCCGTTTCCACAGCATCCCTGGCATCAACCTTCAAAGTCCGACGATGGACGATATGGAACGCTTCCGCGACAGACTCAACGACAAAGGCATCATCGCAACAATCAGAGCATCACGCGGTCAAGACATCGACGCCGCCTGCGGATTGCTATCAACGAAAAATAAATTAGGTTAATATATTTGCTGTGAGCAATGGGCTATGAGCCGTGAGCAATCAAACAGAAATAACTGCTCATGGCTCACATCTCAAAGCTCATAGCAAAAAGTTCTTAGTTAATAAAAAATGGCTGATAAAAATTTCGTGCGTTCGATGTTCAACAACATCGCTCCTACTTACGACAAACTGAATCATATTCTTTCACTTAACATTGATAAGATTTGGAGGAAGAAAGCCGTCAAACGCATTTGTAAAAGTCTCAAAGACACAAAGACACAAAGTCTCAAAGTCCAAAACGCTCATGTTCTTGATGTGGCTTGTGGCACTGCTGATTCTAGCATCGCTTTGGCAAAGGCCGGAATTCCTTTCGTGACGGGCGTCGACATTTCTGAAGGTATGATTAAAGTTGGTGAAGAAAAAATAAAATCTTTAAACCTCAACAACATAAATCTCAAAGTTGAAGATTGCGAAAATCTCAGTTTCGAGGATAATAGTTTCGACTCTGCTTTTATCGCCTTCGGAATAAGAAATTTTGAAGACAAGAAAAAAGGATTGAACGAGTTAAGACGCGTCTTGAAAGACAACGGACACCTTCTTATATTAGAACTTTCCGTCCCTCAAAATAAGATTTTGCTTTCATTATACAAGTTGTATTTCCTTCATATTCTTCCTTTTATCGGCAAGAAAATCTCTGGCGACAGCAAGGCTTACACTTATCTTCCTAATTCTGTGATGAACTTTCCAAAACCAAAAGAGTTTATGGCAATAATGGAAGAATGTGGATTCAAGAACGTAAAGCAAAAAGCATTGACATTCGGACTTTGCAGAATTTACGAGGGATTTGTGATTAGTTAGGAGTTTGGAATTAGGAGTTAGGAGTTGTAGAGACGCGTCAATGTATCCTACAAAAATTAATACACATTGACACGTCTAATCAATTAAGAATTAGGAATTAAGAGTTGTAGAGACGCGTCAATGTTTCCTGCAAAAATAAATACACATTGACACGTCTATCAAATTAGAAATTAAGAATTATGTTAAAAAACATTAAGAAATGGTTTGAGATTATCAGGGCAAAGACTTTGTTAGTCTCGATGGCTTCTGTCATCATGGCGATTGCATTGGCTTTTGAAAATGGCGGAAACAATTGGTTGCCAGCGATTTTATGTTTGTTATTCGCCATATTAGCGCAGGCGACATCGAATGTTGTAAACGATTACGCCGATTACAAAACTGGCTGCGACAACGAAAACAGTCTCGGTCCTGACAGAAAACTCGTCAGCGGCGAAGTTAGTATCAAAACCATAAAAAGAGCCATAATATTATTAGTCTCAATTTGTTTCTTAGTCGGATTTAGTTTGATTTATTGGGGCGGATGGATTTTATTGCCATTCGGCTTATTGATAATCGCCGTTGCATTTTGTTATTCATTAGGTCCTATTCCATTATCATACAACGCATTAGGCGATATCGCAGTGATATTATTCTTCGGAATTGTTCCAATAACATTCACCTATTATATATTAACAAAAGAAATAAACTGGGGAATAATCGCGGCTGGTTTTTCTATGGGACTCGTTGTAGATGAATTACTTATAGTCAACAACGTACGTGACGAGATTGAAGACAAACAATTTAATAAAGTCACTACGGTAGGAATTTTCGGAAGCAGATTCATGAAAAAAGTATTTTTATTTAATCCTTTGATTGCTTGCGGATTAGGATTTTATTTCATGAGAGGCATCTGCGATTACAAAACATGGGCAATCGCGATAATACCAATGCTGATTTATTCAGTCAGCGTTTATATCAAATTGGAAAAATATAAAGGCAAGCAACTCAATGCATTATTAGGTCAGGCATCGCTGGAAGCATTGATTTTCGCCTTGACGGTCGTTGCCGTTACATTATTATAATCATTCGTAAATCTCGGATTCTTCGACGAGATTATTAAGCAAAGCATAAACAGTAAGACCGGAAACAGATTTGATTCCGGTTTTTTTGACGATATTTTTACGGTGTGTTATGACAGTATGAACAGAGATATTAAGCATATCTGATATATCTTTGTTTGTCATACCTTTAGCCACGCAAACCAAGACATCGACCTCACGATTTGACAAGTCGACGCTTTCGTTTTGAGCAGAAGTCTCTTCGTTATTATTCTGAAGGTTAAGTATTTTATTGATAACCTTCTGCTTATTGTCGTTAAGTTCTATTACTTCCTTAAAATTCTTTAAGATATTTTTGTCAACGTAAGAAGTTACAAGAGCCACGCGATTTATGTTAGGATAATTTTGCGTCATCTGCTTAGCAAAAGCATTAACCATATAACCCAGCATCATCGGATTGATTATCAACACATCTGGACTATGCACGATTATTTTATCCTGCAAATCTTCAATATTATCAACGACTGACGCAACAACAATTTGATTCATATCATTGAAAAATGAAGACAATCCGTTGCTTATTATCGGCGAGCTTTCTGCTATGATTATCTTTGTGATTTTCATAACATTAACCCTCCATCATTTCAACAAATGGAACAAGCACGCGTTCTTCCACCAAAGTATGACAGCTCAGGTCGGAAGTCACTTCCATAATGTCGAGAGATATTTCAATTCTCTCTTTTGGGAAGATATTTGCAGGAAGATATTTGATAAGGATATTCATCAAATCGTTGAGTTTATCTTCGATATTACTATGATTTGACTCAAATTCACGTATTGAGAAATTAGAAGTCAAAGCATTATTGCACAACGACTTAATATAAGGGAATACTATTTCTTCTTCGTATTTAAAGTGACTTTCCACCTCGTCTTTATATTCATTGAAGAAGCGATTTATCGTGTTGCCGAATCTAGCAGGACAAGCCTCGACGATACGTTTGAGATGTGATTCGATGTGAGGCAATCTCTCTTCGAGGTAATACTTATGAGATTCTGAAAGATAAGACAATATCGCATTTGCATCTACAGACTTGATATCATCTTTGGTAGGAATAAATTCCGGATTGGAGTATAAGTTACAGATTAACAGAAAGAACGACGGCGACACTTTAGCTTTTTCGCATACCTCTTTGACATTTTGGTCGCCGAAGCCGAGTTCAATTCCAAATCGTGACAGTGTGAGCATCAGCGTTGGATTTGAAATCACCAACTCAGCCATTTTAGTATTTTCAGTAAAAAACAAGTTTGTATAGTTCATAATGTATAATAAAAAATGAGTCAATATTCTATAAGCTAACGAGTAATACTTATAGACTTATTGACTCATAGTCTTATAGTCTTTATTTTGAGCCACATGACGGACTCGAACCGTCGACCTACGCATTACGAATGCGTTGCTCTACCAACTGAGCTAAAGTGGCTTTTTTGAGCTAAGAACCTAGAACTCTGAACCAAGAACCAGTTCTTAGTTCTTCGTTCAGGGTCCTTTGTTCAAGATGCAAAGATACGATTTTTTCTTTTCAGAAATTACTTCTGAGGAAGTTGGAATGTATCTTTTAATGTGACTGTTCTGTTAAATACCAGATGTTCTGCTGTGCTTTCTTTATCTGCTGTGAAGTAACCTATTCTTTGGAATTGGAAGTGGTCGAGAGGTTTTGCGTCGGCGAGGAATTTCTCTACATAGCATTCCTTTCTAATTTCCAATGAGTTAGGATTTATCACTTGTTTCATTGCTTCAAGAGCCGAGCATTGTTGCTCTTCTTGGATAGCAGCGATGGCTTCGCGAGGATTTTCACTCATCCACAATCTGTCGTACAATCTCACTTCAGCTTGGATGCAATGATCGCAGCTCACCCAGTGCAATGTGCCTTTAACCTTACGGTTTGCGCCTGCCATACCGCTCTTTGTTTCTGGATCATATTCTGCATGAACCTCAACGATATTGCCGTTTTCGTCTTTCTTGCAATCTTTACATTTCACGATGTAAGCATTTTTCAAACGTACTTCGTTGCCTGGTGTCATGCGGAAATATTTCTTAGGAGCGTCTTCCATGAAGTCTTCGCGTTCAATCCACAATTCGCGAGAGAATGTGATGTTGTGTACGCCTGAGTTTTCATCTTCAGGATTATTGACAGCTTCCATTTCTTCTGACTGGCCTTCTGGATAGTTTGTGATGACGAGTTTCACTGGATTGATGACAGCAGAAACGCGTGTTGCGCGAGCATTCAAGTCTTCACGAATTGTGCTTTCCATAAGTGCGAAGTCGTTGACAGCTTCGTATGTTGTGTAACCGATTTTGTCGATCAATTTATGAATTGACTCTGGAGTGTAGCCACGACGACGGAAACCGCAGATAGTAGGCATTCGAGGGTCATCCCAGCCATTGACGAGACCTTCTTTCACGAGGATGAGGAGGTTACGCTTGCTCAACAATGTATAGTTGAAGTTCAATTTATTGAATTCATACTGACGTGGACGATGGTCGTCGAGGTCTTTTTGTTCTTTAAGTTCGTCGATGAAATAATCATATAAAGGACGGTGAACAACGAACTCGAGAGTACATAAAGAATGAGTAACGCCTTCGAAATAATCGCTTTCGCCGTGAGCGAAGTCATACATAGGATAAGCATACCATGTATTTCCTGTGCGGTGATGAGGAGTTTTCACCACGCGATAGATGATAGGGTCGCGGAAGTGCATATTTGAATTTGCCATATCGATCTTAGCGCGAAGCACCATCTTGCCTTCTTCGATCTCGCCTCTGTTCATCTTTTGGAAAAGTTCCAATGACTCTTCAACAGGACGATTGCGATAAGGACTTTCGATGCCAGGAACAGTAGGAGTTCCTTTTTGAGCAGCGATTTCTTCAGAACTTTGCTCATCGATATAAGCCTTGCCTTCTTTTATGAGACGAATAGCGAAATCCCAAAGTTGTTGAAAATAATCAGAAGCATAATACTCATTAGCCCATTGGAAACCAAGCCATTGAATATCTTCTTTAATAGAATCTACATATTCAACGTCTTCTTTTGTTGGATTTGTATCATCGAAACGAAGGTTACAAACACCGTTATATTTCTTTGCAATACCGAAATCCAAGCAGATAGCCTTAGCGTGACCAATGTGAAGATAACCATTTGGTTCTGGAGGGAAACGTGTT
>JAZLAL010000137.1:0-12071 GCA_045613185.1 Bacteroidales bacterium
TGCTGGTGGTCTCGATTTCTTGGTTAAGATAGCAGAGAAGCTCTTGAGACGTCACCCTCAATATGTTACAATACTTGCACCTTTAGTTACTTACACATTTACTTTTTTAGCTGGTACAGGTCACGTGGCTTATTCAGTGTTGCCTGTCATAGCAGAAGTAGCTCGTGAGACTAAGATACGTCCTGAGCGTCCGCTCGGCATCGCGGTCATCGCATCGCAACAAGCTATCACAGCCTCGCCAATATCAGCTGCTACAGTAGCCTTGTTAGGTCTCCTCGCAGGATTCGATATCACCTTGTTCGATATACTTAAAATAACAGTCCCTGCAACGCTCATCGGCGTGCTCGTCGGTGCTTTTGCATCTATGAAAGTCGGCAAGGAACTCGTTGATGACCCAGAATATCAAAGACGACTTGCAAGTGGCGAACTCGACAACACTCACGTTGAATTGAACGATATCAAGAATATCTTCAGCGCAAAGTTGTCTGTCATCCTTTTCATAGCAGCTACAGTGCTCATCGTTTTGTTCGGTTCTATTCCATCAATGCGTCCTACCTTCGACGGAAGAACATTAGGAATGCCATCGTTAATAGAGATATTGATGCTCACAACAGCGGCTATCATCTTGTTAGTCACCAAGACTTCTGGAGCTAAAGCTGCGCAAGGCAGCGTCTTCTCCGCTGGTATGCAGGCTGTCATCGCTATCTTCGGCGTCGCTTGGATGGGCGATACGTTCATCAATGGTAATTTGGCTCAGTTAACAGGTTCTATCGAAAGCATAGTGACAGAAATGCCTTGGCTCTTTGGCGTTGCCTTGTTCGTGATGTCAATTCTCCTTTATAGTCAGGCTGCTACAGTACGCGCTATCATGCCGCTTGGCATCGCACTCGGACTGAATCCAATGCTTTTGATTGCGCTTTTCCCTGCTGTCAACGGATATTTCTTCATACCTAATTATCCAACGGTGGTCGCTGCAATCAACTTCGATAGAACAGGAACAACGAAAATCGGAAAATATATCTTGAACCACTCTTTTATGATGCCAGGAATGGTAGCGACAATCGTCGCGATAGTGGTTGGAATTTTATTGATACAGATTTTTTAAAGACACAAAGACTTAAAGACACAAAGACACAAAGATGTAGAGGGATTATAACTCCATGTCTTTGAGTCTTTTTATTATTTTCATGCAACCAGAGGAAATTACTTTGATTTTATTTTGTAGAGTTAGTCTTTCTTCTTTATCACATATTTTAAAATCTTCACATAAATAAAGCATTGAGTTTACTTCTGAACAACTAGCCCTAGATATGTTAAGATAAGAAATGAATTTTTTATCTGAACCAGAATCAAAGCCTTCTGCGATGTTGTTCATAATACTGATTGCAGCTCTTTGCAATTGGTCTTTAAGTCCATAGTCTTTGCAACTCCGCATCATTTTATAAACGTCATTTACAACATTTCTAGACTCTTGCCAAATGTATAAATTTTCTATAGATCTACTCATGATATTTAAATTATTAATGATAATTTATATAATCAAATATCATGCTATAAATGGTTAAAAATCATTAACTTATAGTGTTAATTTTGTTCTGTTTTTAATGGCTCTGTCTCTTTGCGACTCTGTCTCTTTGTGACTTTACGACTCTGTGACTTTGCGACTCTGTGACTCTGTGACTTTGCGACTCTGTGTCTTATAAAACACTTCCCAAAACCAAAGCTACCACTACTTTAATCGCTTTCGAGACAAAAAACGCTTTCCTTGATTCTGCCAACAATGGCAGGGCTCCGTGACCGTCCTGGACGATGCAGTTGGCAAGGAAAATACCTAAAGGAAGGTCTCCGTTAGCGAATAAGATGAGGAAAATCAAATGTGGCCCCGATTGTGGAATGAGACCTATTAATATCGCTATCAATAAAACTATGAAAGGCTTGGAATCGATGAGGTTGTGTATGTTGACGTAATTGTTTAATACAGTGAGACATAATATCACGCCGAATGTCCAGAAGAATATCTTTGGAAGATGAACCTTGATTACGTGTTGCCACAAATGTTCTTCTAGGAAATGCTCTTCGGCAACAACGACGATTATCAAAATCGCAACAAATAATATTATAAGGATTATACGAATCCAATCAGCCTCGCCTCCGTGGTCATGATGATGATGACCATTGGCCATTGACTGTTGACTGTTGACTGTTGGCTGTTGACCGTGAATATGACAATGATGATGCTCTTCTCCACAATCTTGTAGACTTGTTGTCTTGTCGTCTTGTTGACTTTCAATAGAATGTATTACACTTTCCTCGCTAGCTCCTCCCATTAACAGATTAAGGTGATGAGACCCGTCGATGACGCCGCTTAAGACTAAAGTTAAAACGCCAAGACATAATGTTATCAATAAAGCTCTTACGAAACTTATGTTTTTGATATTTTTCTCTACGATATGATGGTGATGATGAGAATGACTGCAAGACTCGTTTTCGTGTATCGGGAATGACATCTCTTTGTCTTTCAATCCGATGAATTTGTTTTTTAAACATAATTGTAATATCGTAGCGACGATTATTGCTATGGTTATCAATATCAGATTTATCAATAATGCTTTTTCTGGAAATAACGAAAACATGAAAAACGCCTCGTCGCCAGTCGTTGTGATGAGTGCAGCCATCAAGGCAGGGAAATTAACGACCCTATGAACGTAAAGAGAGACAACGGTATACGTTCCCAAACATCCAGGGATGACACCCATAACAATGGCAAATAAAATCTGAATCCAAGGCGATTTCTGTAACTTCTTCGACCATAAACCTCCAGTCCTTACGTTGATAAATTCAATTACCATCATCATTCCGATGACTAATGTTGTTATTATAAGTGTCTGTTGCAGAATGATATATAATGTATGTAAATTCATAGTTTTTATGTTATTTTCTATTTACAAAAATGCAACTTTTTTAGAAATTATTGAATGTTTTTTTTCTGGAAATGTTTTGTTAAAGACTCAAAGACGCAGAGACTCAAAGAACTTTGCGACTTTAAGCCTTTGCGACTCTGAGCCTTTAAAAACGTTATTCTTTCGTTAAATTCAAACAATAAGTTTTCATAAATGTTTTTCACATAAATTGTAAAAACAACAAATTATGAAAAACTTTACAACACTTAGAAAAGTCCTCGTAATGACAGTGTTTGGTTTATTACTTGGAAATCAGGCTTTCGCACAATTTTCATTAAGTGGCGAAGTTAGACCTCGTATGGAATATCTCCACGGATATTCAACATTAACAGACAAAGATGCTGATCCTGCAGGATTTGCTTCACAACGTACAAGAATCAATTTCAACTATTCCAACGACCGTGTTAAAATGGGCGTTTCTATGCAAGACGTCTTCCTTTGGGGAAGTCAACCTCAATTATTCTCAACATCAAACACTGTAAGTGTTCACCAAGCATGGGGCCAATATTTCTTAACACCTTCTCTTTCATTGAAATTAGGTCGTCAAGAACTTTCTTACGATGATGAGAGAATCTTCGGTAGCTCCAACTGGGATCAACAAGGCAGAAGTCATGATGTCGCATTGTTGCGTTATGACGGAATGCTCAGAATTGACATCGGTGCCGCATTTAACCAAGACAGGTATCATCTTAGCGGTGCTTATTACAGAATGAACAACTACAAAATGATGCAATTTGTATGGTTGAATACCGACATCGTCGATAACTTGAACCTTAGCCTTTTGTTCTTGAATAATGGTTATCAACGTGAAAAAGATATGTATAATAGCGATCAAACAGATGAAAAGAAACATACAATCTTCAATCAGACAATTGGTGGCCGTATCGTATTCACTCCTGGCAACTTCAACTTCCACGCTTCTGGATACTACACAATGGGTAAAGACAATACTGACAGAGACTTGGAAGCTTACTATGTAGGTTTGGGTGCCGACTATAGCGTCGACAACGACTGGACTTTCGGATTAGGTTGGGAACTTCTCTCTGGTACAGACCAAAAAGACATGATTGAAAATCCTGACGGTTACAAAAACAAGTCATTCAATCCTTTCTACGGAACTTCTCATAAATTTAACGGCTTCATGGATTATTTTAATGCAAATGGCAACTGGGCTAACTCAGTGGGTCTTAACGATTTGTTCGCATCAATCCAATTCTCAAAAAGAAACTTTGAATTCAATGTTACAGGTCACGCTTTCTTGACAGCAGCTGATGTTATCAAAGACGGAAATGTTAATGAAAAAATGGAATCTTATCTCGGTACAGAAATCGATGTGACAATGGCTTACAAATTATCAAAAACATCGAATGTAGTTTTAGGTTATAGTCAAATGATTGGTTCAGAGACACTTCAAGCAATAAAAGGCGGAAATAAAGACGCTTGTAACAACTGGGCTTATCTCATGTTTACATTCAAGCCTGTTTTCTTAAAATAAATTTATAAATTACTGCTATTTTACTAAGGTAGAGGGATTTTTATCTCTCTACTTTTTTTATATTTGCAAAAAAAATATTCATGACAAAAGATAAATGTTTTTATGTTGGTAAAATAGTCAAGACTCATGGTCTTAAAGGTGAGGTGACTTTACGCATTGATAATGAGCAATTCGATGATATTGAAGAGTTGAATTATTTTTTACTCGATTTAAATGATATACTGATACCATATTTTATTGAAAATATATCTTACCATTCAAATAAATCTTTCATTTTGTTCCAAGATATGAAGACTTTGGAACAGGCATCACAACTTGTCGGAACTGCAGCGTATCTTCCTTTGGAATTGCTTCCAGAAAAAGATGGCAATGATTTTTATTCTCATGAAGTTGTTGACTTTCTTGTTGTTGATGAAGAAAAAGGTGAACTGGGTACTGTTCGTGAAATAATTGAATATCCAACACAATCATTGATACAAATCGTTATAAACAATAAAGAAGTCTTGATTCCGATTCATGACGACATAATTAAAGATGTTGATAGGGAAGGGAAGAAGATTTTTATCAAGGCTCCTAATGGTTTGATTGATATGTATTTGGAAAATTGATTTATGGATTGTCGTCCTTTTTTCTTTAAGAAGTTCGGGATGTTTCATCATCGTTCGACAATGCGTATTGGAACTGACGCAGTTCTTTTTGCGCAGTGGGTCGGCGTGTCGTCATCGGATAATGTCTTGGATATTGGAACTGGAAGTGGAATAATTCCGATGATTTTATCTCAAAAAGGAGCAAATTCCATTGATGCCGTAGAACTTGATGCTGATTCTTACGAAGAAGCAAAACTGAATTTTTCGATTTCAGTATGGAATGAAAAGTTAAATGTTTTTAACAGTGACGTAAGGATTTTTGCTGATGAGATAGATAAGAAATACGATCTTATTGTTTCAAATCCTCCTTTTTATGCCAGCGATGTCAAGCCTATTAAGGAGAAAAAAGTTATGGCACGTCACGTTTCTACATTGAGTTTCAGAGATTTATTGCAGTCGGCGAAGAAAATGATGAAGGATAATTCTCGCTTCGCTTTGGTTTTGCCATTCTACGAATCAAGATTGTTTATCAAAGAAGCTGAACAATTTGGCTTTAACCTTCAAAAAGAAATGCAGATAATTCCAATTGAAGGCAAAGAGTCGAATAGAGTCAATATGCAATTTGTCTTTGGTGAAGTTGATGTTGTTGAAACTAAGTGTTTTACGATGAGAAATAAAGATTATTCTTACACTGAAGAATATCGTGGATTTCTAAAAGATTACTATCTGGATTTTTAAGATGATATGTTGAATTTATTACGAAATATTTCGTCTCTAGGAAGACGAATTTTTGTATTTTTGTAAAGGAATTTTTAAAATATGAAAAAGATATTAGGTTTTGCAATCGTATTGTTGACATTAGGAATGATGTCATGCGCTCCATCTCCAGTAGGAACATGGGTTGAAGTGACTGGAGGTTCTGAAGAACAAGGCTTTACACTTAATAAAGACGGCTCTGCAAGTTCATTGAATATGGGCTATGTTGTGTTTGATAAGTGGGAAAAATCTGGTGACTTATTAATATTAAAAGGTGACTATACTGGTCTGGTAAAAAGAGAGTTTTCAGATACTATGAAAATTGAATCTATTTCTGAAACAGAATTAACACTTTCTCAAGCTGGATATACAGTTAATTATATTAAGAAATAATATTAAATAAATATAAAAATCGGTAATAATGAGTAAATTAGTTGTTGTAGCTCTTGGCGGAAACGCATTGTTAAGAAGCAACCAAAAAGGTACTTATCAGGAACAAATCGCTAACGTGACAGAAACATGTCAAGCTTTGACTGATATTTTAAAAAGAGGCAATCGTTTAATCATTGGTCACGGTAATGGTCCACAAGTCGGTAACGTAATGTTGCAACATGAAGCTGGCTTGAAGACTTTTGATTTACCAGCAATGCCAATGGATTTTTGTGTTTCTGAGACACAAGGTTCTATAGGTTATCTCGTTGAATTAGGTTTCAAGAAAGTATTGGCTCAAGAAAATATAAACAGAAATGTTGTTACATTGATAACACAAGTTGTTGTGGATAAGAACGACCCAATGTTCCAAAATCCTACAAAACCTGTTGGTCCATATTACACACATGAAGAAGCTGAAGAATTTGCTGCACAAACAGGTGCTATCTATCATGAAGATCCAAGAGGTCGTGGATGGAGAAAAGTGGTTGCATCACCACAGCCAATAAAAATTAACAATATCGAAATCGTTAAATCATTAGCAGATGCTGGTCATATCGTTGTAACTGTTGGTGGCGGCGGTATTCCAGTAGTAGAAAAAGACGGTAGCGTTGTTGGCGTTGAAGCTGTTATCGACAAAGATCTCGCTTCATCATTGGCTGCTATCCAAACTGGCGCCGACGAATTCTATATTTTGACAGATGTTCCTCAAGCTTATATCAACTTCAAAAAAGAAAACCAACAAGCTTTAGGTAGAATTTCTCTTTCAGAAGCTAAGAAACATCTTGCTGACGGTCAGTTTACAGAAGGCAGCATGGCTCCAAAAATGCGTGCAGCTATCAAATTCGTTGAGGCAACTGGCAAAGAAGCTGTTATCACTGACGCAACAACATTGTCAGACGAAAATGGCGGAACAAGAATCTATGCTGAATAATTTTTTGTTTTCTTATATAAATGAAAAAAGGTGTGAGTTTTAAGCTCGCACCTTTTTCTTTTTTTATGCTCCAATAAAATCGTCATTCATTCTGGAAGAGACGACTTTTGTGGTGAATTGTTCAAAATTGCTGTTTGGCATTAAATTGCCTCCGCCGTCGCCACCTGGACTTCCGTATGTCTCAACAACATCTTCGAATTTAGCATACTGACCGACGAACTTCAATGTGACGTCACCAAGTTTACCGTTACGGTGTTTTGCGATGCTGATGACAGCTTTCCCCTTTGCAGAGTCGCCGCCTTCATCTTCAAGTCCGTAATATTCTGGACGATAGATGAATAAAACCATATCGGCATCTTGCTCGATAGCACCAGATTCACGCAAGTCGGAAAGGATTGGTTTCTTGGAACCTGGACGTGTTTCAACGCTACGGCTTAACTGTGAAAGTGCCAAGACAGGAACGTCTAATTCTTTTGCCAAACTCTTCAACGAACGGCTGATAGTACTGATTTCCTGTTCACGAGTTCCGTTTTTGTCGCCTTTGGCTGTCATCAACTGGAGATAGTCGATGAAAATCATCTGGATGTCATGCTGTTGTTTCAAACGACGACATTTAGCTCTTAAATCAAAGATTGAAAGCTGAGCGGTATCGTCGATGAAAATCTTGGCATTGACGAGAGGTGAGACCATTGTGTTAAGTTGTTGCCACTCGTATTCGGCCAAATTACCTGTTCTTAACTTGTCGGCAGTTAACATCGTTTCTGTTGAGATAAGACGTGTAACTAACTGAACAGACGACATTTCCAATGAGAAGAACGCGATTGGCTTGTTGAAGTCGACGGCTGCGTTACGAGCGAGGTTAAGAGCGAAAGCTGTCTTACCCATACTAGGACGAGCAGCCAAGATGATAAGGTCGGATTTTTGCCATCCCTGTGTGATGCGATCTAACTCGGTGTAACCTGATGGAACGCCTCTTAATGTTGCGCCGTTGCTACGAGCTTTCTCTATATCTGAAATGGCCATACTAACCAAATCTGGCATTTGGTCATGGTTTCTCTTCAAGTTATTTTCGCTGATTTGGAA
Source organism: Bacteroidales bacterium (assembly GCA_045613185.1). Classification (GTDB taxonomy): domain Bacteria; phylum Bacteroidota; class Bacteroidia; order Bacteroidales; family F082; genus Limimorpha. The sequence goes on from JAZLAL010000137.1 coordinate 8,245, forward strand.
TAATTTGTTTTCGGCTCTGTCGAGCAAATCAAAAATATCAGTTGTATCTTCGTAAGCATCTTTTATGATTTCAGAAGAAATCACAATTAGTTGACGCTGAATGTATTTCTGTAAAATAATACGAGCGTGATATTCAATGTTTGCAGAACTTACAACACGATTTGTCAATTGTGAAATATAATAAGGACCTCCAACGACTTCTAAGTTGCCCGTGCTTTTTAGTTGATTGGTAACAGTAAGAATGTCAATTGGTTCTGACTTTGCAAATAAGTCCTTGATTGCAGTGAAAATCAATTTGTGAGATTCTTTGTAGAATACTTCTGGTGTTAACATGTCGATGACAGCGTTAACCGCACCTTTTTCGAGCATCATTGCGCCAAGAACTACTTCTTCCAAATCGATGGCTTGTGGTGGAACCCTGCCTTGATTTGCTAAAATCTCACTTGGAATATTGGCTGCTTTTGTTCTGCCAAAACTAGCTTTTGTATAATTTGTATTATCGTTATTCATGCTTCAAAATTACAACAAAAATTAGCATGTTGATTAAATGTTGATAACTTTTGTTTAAAATGTAATTTGTTGTAAATCAATAGTTTATTTTAATAGGGATTTATAGGCTTTTTGCAGATATTTGTTCTCGTCTTCCATGTCTTGATTGACTAGAATTCTCTCTAACTCATTGTCACTTGTGGCGTTAAGTATGATTCTGCTATGTTCGAATATGTTTTCTGACGGAAATAATCCTTCATAGATTGTTTTCAAAGAAAAGTCATATTTTGTTTTGCTATTGAAGAAATCGGAATTTTTCAAAACATCTTTTAAGTTAATAATTTTAAACAAAATATCTTTTGATTCTACAATGTGATATCGTTGCATCATCAAATTGATGTTTTGTGCTGAAAAATACACGACTTTTTCGTATCGTTTCAATTCTTCTGTTAAAATTTTCAAGCCTTCTTCCATCTTTGAATAGTCGTCGAAGCAATTCCATTCGATGGTTTCATTGCTTTCGTTCGATAGAATTGAGAATGCAAGAATTATTTCCTGATAAGGCTTATGTCCGTCAAGAATTGGGATGGCAGGCCTGTAAAACAATAAGTTAAGAAATGCGATGGAATCTGTTTTCTTTCCGATTAGATCGTAGAATTTTTTGTAATTGATATAAAATGTGTTCTGTTCCAATGCATCGACTTGGTTTGTCTCCAATGAAAAAGGATCCAATAGTTTCTTGAAGCTTCTGTTGTCCTGAACGCCGCTGTTGTATAAAGAAAACAATTCTTTGTCGTTTAATGCGTTTGTATGAAGATAACTGTCTTTTTCAACTTTTTTCCAGCAATGTCCGACAAAGTCACATTTGTATGGCGTAAAACATTGAGTTCCAATATTTATACGAGGTGCATTGCTTAGATTTACAACTTCTTTAAATTCATTAACTTTTTTGTTAATGACATCCAATTGTTGTTCGGCGTATTCTTTGACAGATTTAAAAACAAAAAGTTCGTTAAGATTTATATCTCCATTTTTAACATAATTTTCATTGATATACATCAGTTGCATATCGCTAATCTGGACATTGCATCCGTTTAAGACATAATATTGAAGAGCAGCATCTTTATAATAAGTTTCGCTTAGTGAAAGAGAACTTTTGACCTCGATTGCTCGCCATTTGTTACCATCGCGAACAAGAATATCGAGCATGATGAGAGTGTCGTTATAGATGAAGATAGCTTCATACATCACATTGATATTCTGATTGTTAAGGTTTTGCATGGTTTGTTCGAACATCTTACCGAAGAGGTTAGGGTTCGATGGAGTCATGTTGATGCCGCCTGAAAAATATGTTCTTGCTAGAACACCTACGTCGGTTCCTCTTTTGAATTTGGCCCTTTGTTCAATGCTTAATTTGTCGCGCAAATACGGATGTTTCTTGTACATGTAAAGCGCTTTAGGACATTGTTCTCCTTTTATATATGTCGATTTTGAAAGTATATGCATCTTAATTATTTTTAACAATTGTTAATAATATTTTTCTTATACATGAATGTCATGCTTAAGCCTCTGGCTATCATGAAACATAGAAATGCAATCCATAAGCCATGGTTGCCGAATCTAGGCATTAGAAAGTACCAAGAAGGAATAAATACGAAGATTGTCGATATTATCATGGTATTTCTGATTGCTTTAGATGCTGTGGCTCCGATATATATGCCATCCCAAATGAAAGCTGTAAATGTTATTAAAGGTATGATAATCATGTATATATAATAAGGCTTTATTTCTGTTAGTATTTCTGCATTATCTGAAATTATTTTAACGAATTCAGTAGGGAATAATGCGTAAAGTATTGAAAAAGGAATACTTATAGAAAATCCCCATATTAACAGAAGACGTATGGCTTTCTGGAGGTTTTCTTTGTCTTTTGAACCGACTAACTTACCTACGAGCGCTTCTCCTGCGTAAGCGAAACCATCTGTGAAATATGAGAAGATATAAAATGATTGTAATAATATCATATTGATTGCTAATATATTATTGCCTAATTTCGCGGATTGGTTGGTGAAAAAGGCGATGCTTATAATTAGCAGAACGCTTCTTATCATCAAGTCGCGATTGACTTTAAAGAATCGTTTCATTTTTTCAATGTCAAATAAAATTTTAGAATTTATATTGACAAAATATGATTTGTAATTTTTTATTAACAGAATTATAGCCAAAGTTAATCCGCTGTATTGTGCTATTACTGTTCCTAATGCGACGCCTTTTACGTTTTGTTCAAAGATGATTACTAAAATGAAGCTTAAAATTATGTTCATTACATTGATTAATATAGCTATGAACATCGGGATTTTTGTGTTTTGCATTCCCACGAACCATCCGTTGAGGCAATAAAGCAGAATGTTTGCAGGAGCGGCCCATATTCTCACATAAAAATATGTTATTGCCAATTCCTTGACTTCGTTGCTGCCGTCGAGGAGCATACTGCTGATTTTTGCAATAGGAATTTGAAGAGACAATATTAATATAATAATAGGTATTCCAATGCTTATGGAGCGATATAGTGAATAAATTGTCTCAGTTTTGTCGTTGTTTCCGTAAGATTGAGCGGTAAATCCTGTGGTTCCAGCTCTTAAAAAACTGAAGAAAGAGTAGAGGACACTGAAAATTGTTCCGCCTAATGCGATGGCACCGATATATACTGCGGAGTCGAGATGTCCCATTAATATCATATCGACCAGACCTAGCAACGGAATTGTTATGTTGCTGATAATGTTTGGAATAGCTAGTTTTAATATAGATTTGTTCACTGTGAATACTTTTTTACAAATATAATAAAAATGAATTGTTTTTTTATTGTGCGTTTTGTGTGGAAGAGAAAAAAAGCTCCACAATTGTGGTGTGGAACACTGTGGAAAATTTCTACACGATTCTACATAATTCTATGTTGTGTATTTGAAAAAAATTATTAAATTTGCAAACTCTAATGTGATTATCAATAAATTGAAATAAATAGGTCCATTATTTATGTTTGGTATGAAATTAGATTAAATAATATTGAATTGAACACTAACTTAATTAAAACTTAAAATAATGAAAAAAACTTTAACAATTTTATCAGTAGCATTAGTAGCTTTCATGTTAAGCTCATGCGTAGAGAAATCAAAGAAGTACCAACAATTATTAGCTGAAAAAGAAGCTGTTGTTGTTGAAAACCAAAACATCGAAAAAGAATATAATGCAGCTCTCGGCATTATCAGCGATGTAGAAAACAATCTTAGTGCAATTCGCGACGCAGAAGGTTTGATGTTAATCAAAGGTGAAAACAACAC
>JAZLAL010000138.1:0-7305 GCA_045613185.1 Bacteroidales bacterium
TCATAACTAATAATTTACTATCTTTGCCACATAATTATTTCACATGAAAAACTTTCTCGAATTATTAAAAAGCAGACGTACATGTCGTCGTTTCACCGACGAAGTTATTGATAAAAAATCTTTAGAATATATTTTAGAAGCGGCGAAATTATCGCCATCTGGACATCGCATCAGACCTTGGGATTTCATCCTCGTTGAAGACAAAGAGACACTCAAGGCTTTGTCGGTCAGCAAGGCATCAGGAGCAGCGCTTATTGAGGGAGCTGCTGCCGCCATCGTAGTCGCTGCCGACACATCTAAAACCGATGTCTGGGTTGAAGACTGCTCCATCGCGACAATCATCATGCAACTCGCAGCAGAAGAACTCGGTCTCGGCAGCTGCTGGGTGCAAATCAGATTACGCAAAGACGCCGAAGGCAACGACGCCACCGACAACGTCAAGAGAATCCTCAACCTCCCAGAAAACTACTCAGTATTGTCGATAGTAGCGTTAGGACATAAGTTAAACTCTGACCATTGACTCTGACACTGACTTATTGACTCATTGACTTAGCGTCTCGGCAACTTAATCATCCCGCCGCACATGCCGCTGTCGCGACGCTGATTTTTATATCCTCTATTTTAGACAATGTCGTGCCAGCGGCTTTCAAGGTCGCGCCTGTGGTAAGCACGTCGTCTATTAATAAAATGTGCCGACCTTTCAGTCGCTCGCCGTTTTTCACATCGAAAATGTCTTTCACGTTTTCCCAGCGTTCCTCGCGCGATTTCTTGGTCTGCGTCGCAGTAAATGTCTTCCTGTAAAGACAATCTCTCATTATAGGAATCGACGTCTTGTCCTCCACTCCCTGCGCAATGACGTAACTCTGGTTATAACCTCGAAGATGTTCTTTCTTAGGATGTAACGGAATTGGAATAATAAAATCTATTCCTCTAAAGAGCTCCGCATCTTTTATGCTTTCGCCTAATTGTTGCCCAAGAAAAAATCCTGCGTCTTGGTTTCCTTCATATTTCAGCTGATGAAGCAGATGCTGCACCTTACCGGTCTTACTGAAGAAAAACTCCGCCGTCACTGCATTAAAATTGACTTGTCCGTAAAACATCTGCGCCAAAGGATTGTCGGCATTTTTCTCATATTCCGTTTTAGGAAGAAGATAACGACAAGAAAGACAAACGTTTTCTTCGTTACGCATCAAGAGATTACCACAGGCAGCACACACCTGCGGATAGAATAAATTGATTAAGTGGTTTAAAAGTTTCGGTTTCATTTTTTAGTTTATTTGCTCTAAGCTATGAGCCACGAGCCATGAGTAAATTGCTCACATCTCATAGCCCATAGCTCAATGCAAAAATATAAACAAAATCTTTAAGTGATTTAAAATTAACACTTTTTAACATACGTTAAAAATATTAACACAAGGAAGGCTTCAAGGATATAAACAAAAAAAGAACGTCATAATGACGTCCTTTAGTTTGAGGTACCAGACGGAGTCGAACCGCCGTACAAGGTTTTGCAGACCTCTGCCTAGCCACTCGGCCATGGTACCTTGTTTTGAGAGTGCAAAGATACAACTTTTTTTTAATGAACAAACATTAATTTAAAAAAATTAACAAAATGTTTTTTTAACACTCAGTAGAGACGCGTCAACAATACCAATAATACAAAAAAGGAATTGTTGACACGTCTTTTTCGTTTAATAACAAGACGTGTCAATCACAATCTTATTTATTTTTTTGTGTGATTGACGCGTCTCTACAACTCCTAATTCCTAACTCCTAATTCTAAAGAAACAAACGCCATCTTGCCTCCCAAAGGCGGATTCATCTTTCTCACCTTCAAAGTAGCGTCTTTCACGTCAGGAAATCTTTCTTTTATTGTATTTAAAATACGTCTTCCAACGTGTTCCAACAATTTTGAAGGAATCATCATCTGTTCTTTAACGACTTGATAAACCGCAGAATAATCCACAGTGTCGTCAAGTTCATCAGAAAGTTCAGCCTTGCTTGTATCGACATCCATTGTCAGGTCCAGACTGAACCAAGTGCCTATCTTCTGCTCCTCTTCAAAGTGACCATGATAGGCGTAGAATTCCATGTTTTCTATTGTGATTTTTGACATATTTGGCATTGAGCCACGAGCATTGAGCATTGAGCTATAGAACAAATATGCCCATAGCTCACAGCTCACAGCTCACAGCAATATTATTTAAGTACTTCAACTCCTTTATCAATTCTCTTCACGGCTTCTTCTTTGCCGAGGAGTTCTAAAATTTCGTGGATGTGTGGTCCTTTGCCAGCGCCGACGAGCATCAGACGAAGTCCATTCATGACGAGTCCCATGCCGAGTTCGTTAGATGTAATCCATTCGTTGAGAACCTTTTCTATGTTTTCTGCCGAGAAATCTTCGATGCTGTTAATGAGTTCTTTAGCTTTTAACATCAATTCTGCTGAGTTTTCTTTCCAGCGTTTCTTAACAGTGACTTCGTCGTATGTTGTTGGTTCTTCGAAGAAGAAGAAACTTTGGTCCCATAATTCTTTTACGAAATTGACGCGGTCTTTAACCAAACCTGTCACCTTAACGACGTATTCTTTGTCGGCTTTGATACCTTTTTCTGTTTCAAGCCATTGGAAATATTCTTCACCGACTTCTTCTTTAGATTTCTTCAAGATATATTCGTGGTTGAACCATTTTGTCTTGTCGACATTGAAACGTGCGCCTGACTTTGTGCAGTGTTCAAATGAGAAAGCTTGGATAAGTTCTTCCATTGAGAAAATTTCTTGTTCTGTACCTGGATTCCAGCCGAGGAGAGCCAACATATTGATGAAAGCTTCTGAATAATATCCTGATTCTCTGTAACCTGAAGAAATTTCTCCGCTCTTAGGGTCGACCCAACGAAGTGGGAACACAGGGAAACCGAGACGGTCGCCATCACGTTTGCTGAGTTTGCCGTTGCCATCAGGTTTCAACAATAATGGAAGGTGTGCGAATTCTGGAGCTTCCCAGCCAAATGCTTGATATAAAAGAACGTGCAATGGCATTGAAGGCAACCATTCCTCACCGCGGATGACGTGAGAAATCTTCATCAAATGGTCGTCGACGATGTTTGCCAAGTGATATGTTGGCATTCCGTCTGACTTAAACAAAACTTTATCATCTAATGTATTTGTGTTGACTTTGATATCACCTCGGATGATGTCGTGCATTCTTACTTCATAATTTTCAGGCATCTTGAAACGCACTGTGTAAGGAATGCCGTCTGCAATCATTTTTTCAACTTCTTCTGCACTAATTGTCAAAGAGTTGCGTAAAGTCTTACGACTTTCTGCGTTATAGATAAATGTCTTCTTTTGTGCTTCTGCTTCAGCGCGATATTTGTCGAGTTCTTCTGCTGTATCGAATGCGTAATAAGCGAAACCTTTTGCAATAAGCTCGTCACTGTATTGTTTGTACAAAGGCTTGCGGTCACTTTGTCTGTAAGGACCATATTCACCGCCGACGATGTCGCTTTCATCGAATTTGATGCCGCACCAGTCGAGAGATTTTACGATATAATCTTCTGCGCCTGGAACGAAACGAGTCTGGTCTGTATCTTCAATACGAAGAATCATTTTACCGCCGTTCTTCTTGGCAAATAGATAGTTATATAAAGCTGTCCTGACGCCGCCGATATGAAGCGGACCTGTTGGACTTGGAGCAAAACGTACGCGTACTTCTTTCATATAAAATTTATTTTTTGCAAAAATAAGAATTATTTACTTACAAATTCCGTCCCGACACACATTCATATTCCCTAAATTATCACTTCATTTTACCATTAAAAAATCTTTTGACTTTAGTCTTTTGACTTTAGTCTTTTAACTATATTTGCAGATTATTAATTTAGGTATAATGTTTTCTGACGGCAAAGAAAAATATAATCGCATATTGTTGAATAAGATAGAATCTTTCATAAAAAAATTCTATCTCAACAAACTTATTCAAGGCGCATTGATTGGCTCCGTCATGCTTATTTTATTCTTCTTGATTTTCAATGGAATAGAATATTTCTCTTGGCTTTCTGGAAAAATCCGACTGATACTTTTCATCACTTTAATCTCCATATTTTCTTTAGTATCAATATTTTATTTCATTATACCTATCACAAATCTGATTCGCTTCAGAAAGAAGATGTCTGATAAAGAAGCTGCTGTCTTAATCGGAAAGTTTTTCCCAGAGATAAAAGACAAACTTCTTAATACTCTTCAACTTACAGATAGCATAAACGGAAATTCCGACAACGAACTTCTTCTTGCGACGATAGAACAAAGGACCAAAAACTTGCAGACTTTCAACTTCAGCGATGCCGTAAATCTTAAAGAAAATTATAAATATCTGAAAATATTCGGAATCTCATTTGCAATCCTAATCGCTCTCATAATTTTCTTTCCTGATTTTTCACAAAAACCAGTCGAAAGAATCATCAATTACGATAAATCTTACGAAAAACCGCTTCCTTTCCAAGTAAGTCTTCAAGCAAAAGAAATCGAAGTCACGCAAGGCGACGATTTTGAATTTAAAATTCAAGTCACTGGCGAAAAGATTCCAGAGAAGTTTTATGTCAATACTTCTGTCGGAACGAGAATGATGACAAAGTTATCGATTAACGAATTTTCTTACGTTTTTAACAATATTTATCAATCGGAGAATTTTCAAGTCACAGGCGGAGAATATGTAAGTCCGGAGATTAAGATAATTGTTAATCCGTCTCCTACTCTTTTACATTATGAGACGGAACTTAATTTCCCAAAATATATTAACAGAAAAAAAGAGACTTTATCTGGAAAAACTCGCATTTTAGTTCCACAAGGAACTGAAGTGAAATTCATTTTCCACACGAAAGACGTTGAGACGATGAGCGTCCTTCATGATTCGATAAATCATGATCTTAAATCAGAAGGTAACGACTTCATTTACAATTTCAAAGCTTTACAAAATTCCAAATTTTACGTCAATATTTCAAACAAATGGAGCGAAAGCGACAATCCGATTCCATTTACCATTGAAGTAATTCCAGACGCTTATCCGGAAATTCAGGTTCAAGCTTTCAATGAAAACTTTTCAAAACAGACATATTATTCAGGCTTAATCGCTGATGATTACGGATTTACAAAGCTTATTTACCATTTTGAAGTAGAAAATAAACCAAATCAATCTTTTGTAAAACGCATCAACATAAACAAAAAAGAAATCCGTAATTCTTTCTATTATAGTATTGATTTAGACACAATTACAATATATCCTGGAGATGAAATAAAATCATATTTCGAAGTTTGGGACAACGACGGAATTAACGGAAGTAAGTCAAGACGTTCGGAACTGTTCCACATCAGCATTCCTACTCGCGAAACTCTTGATTCTATTGCCGATTCGACAGAAGAAAACATCATTTCACGTTTGGAAGACAAGACAAATAATTTGGAAGAACTTCGTAAAGACATTGAAGAAATAATCAAAGATTTAATGTCGAAGAAAGAACTCGATTGGACTGACAAGGAAAAGATAAAAGAACTCATTGAGAAGCAAAAGGAGATTCAGGAAGAATGGGAGAAAGTTCAAGAGGAACAGAAAGACCTTCAAGAGTTTATGAAAGAAAACGAACTTACTTCTGAAGATTTGTTAAAGAAACAAGAAGAAATTAACAAACTATTCGAGGAAGTCATTCCTGAAGAGATGAAGAAACTTATGGAAGAGATTGAGAAGATGCTTGGTGAAATGCCTCGCGAAAAGATGCAGCAGATGATGCAAGACCTCAAGAAAAGCAATAAGGAACTTCAGGAAATGATGGACAGAAATCTATCTTTATTGGAACAATTAAAGGTAGAAAAAGACCTTAACGAATTGATTGACAAGATGAATGACTTGTCAGACAAGTTACAAAACGCCAATGTGAACAACAACGACTCTTTAAGTGCAAAAGATGCTGAAAATCAATTCAATAAATTATCGAAAGAGTTAGATTCCATCATGGAAAAGAACAAAGGTCTACAAGAGCCTTTCAACATTTCCAAAGATGAAAAAATGGAAAATGAGATAAATCAGGATTTGGAAGAAGCTGGCGAAATGGAAGAGAACGGCAATGACGAAGGCGCCAGCCAGAAGAAAAACGATGCTGGCAAAAAAATGAAACAAATGGCCGAACAACTCAGCATGGACATGATGATGGCTGGCATGGAACAACTTGGCGAAGACGCACATTTGATACGCATATTATTGGAAAATGTAGTACGTTCTTCTCACGAAGAGGAAAAGCTGATGAATGAAGTCGGCAGAATGAAAAAAGACGACCCTTCTTTATCAGAAAAAATCAGTCGACAAAAAGAGATTGTCGACAACTTTATCATAGTCGAAGATTCTTTAAGAAAGATGGCAATGCGTCAGCCTAAGGTTAAGAACTTCATTTTTACAGAGTTACAACTAATAAATCAACAATTAGGGCTCGCTATGAAAGAAATGAACGAGGCAGCATTAACATCAGCTGCATCACGTCAGCAAAGAGCGATGATGTCGATGAACAACCTAGCTTTGATGTTATCGGAATCTCTCAACGACATGAACGAAAGCATGATGGAAGCCAGCGGTTCCTGTTCAAAACCTAAGAACAGCAAGAAACCAAGCAAGGGCAAACAAAGTATGAAAAACATGAAAGACTTGCAGGAACAACTTGGCAAGCAACTCGAACAATTACGCAAAGAGATGCAACAACAGCAGCAGCAAAAAGACGGCAAGCCACAACAATCGATGAGCGAAGAATTTGCCAGAATGGCTGCCGAACAAGAAATGCTGCGCGAAGGCATGCAGAAAATGCTGGAAGAAATGAAAAAAGATGGTCTGACAGGCGACGATGGCATCAACGAAATCATCAAAGACATGGAAAAATTGGAAGAAGACTTGGTGAACAAGAAGATTTCTAGCCAGACAATAAAACGTAACAGAGACATTTTATCAAGAATGTTAAAAGCGCAGAACGCGCAAGAAGAACGTGAAAAAGAAGAAAAACGAAAGTCGGAAGAATTCAAAGGCTCGTACGAAAAACGCGATATAAACGAATTAGAATATCAAGAAAATCTGAAGAAGCAACAAGAATTTTTAAAGATGAACAGCATAGAATACCAGCCGTTCTACAGAACAAAAATCAACGATTATTTCTTCAAGAAAAATATAAACAAAACAAAGGAGTAAACATGATCAGTTTGCAATTCATCGACACGGAAGTCTTGACCGAAGAAATGTCAGGCGTAAAAGAATGGATCAGGGATTTTGTCAGAAGC
>JAZLAL010000139.1:0-1594 GCA_045613185.1 Bacteroidales bacterium
ACGGAGAGTGCACAGCCACATAGCTATACAAGGAGTGAGTGCTGTTCGTACATCCTTCAGCTTTGAAAACTTCCACATTTTCTAACAAGGACTGCGAAAACACTTTCAATATGTCTGCTATTTATCCAATAGCACCGCAAAGTTATAAATTAAATTCAAACGAACAACACTCTTTAGGGACATTGTTTCGCTAAATACAAAAAAATATCCGCTGTGATAAAATACACGACGCATAATGTAAATGTGTGTTTAAGTAATTGTTAAACAGTATTTTATGTCTAGATTTATAATAATTATATTATTCCTATTTTTGACATTTTAGGAATAAAAAAATTGAATTTAATTAGGAGCTAAGGAATTGAGGAACTAAGGAATTAAGGAGTTGTTTTTTTAAGACTTTAGTCTTTTGTCTTTGGTCTTTTGTCTTTTGTCTTTTGTCTTTTGTCTTTTGTCATTAGTCTTTAGCCAAACAAAAAAAAGAGCCTCAGAATTTCTGAAGCTCCTTTTGTACCCAGGGCCGGGATCGAACCGGCACGAGTGTTACCTCATCGGTTTTTGAGACCGACGCGTCTACCAATTCCGCCACCTAGGCATTAATTTCAATGATCGGTTTGCGAGTGCAAAAGTAGTAAAATTTTTGTTACTGCAAAGAAAATTTTTATTATTTTTGCAAAAATTTTAAAACACACTTAAAATTAACGTCATGCAAGAGCCTTTAGTATCAATTTTTTCAGGTAGAGCCACTCGCTATTTAGCAGATGAAATCGCTAAACATTATGGCAAGCCACTCGGACAATCAAGTGTTTTGGTTTTCGCCGATGGTGAATTCCAACCAAGTTTCGATGAAAATATCCGCGGAAGAGATGTCTTTTTGATCCAATCAACATTCCCACCAACAGAAAATATGATGGAATTATTGTTGATGGTTGATGCTGCAAAACGCGCTTCAGCACGTAGAATCATCGCCGTTATCCCTTATTTCGGCTTCGCACGTCAAGACAGAAAAGACCGTCCACGTATCAGTATCGCAGCTAAATTGATGGCTGACTTATTGACAACAGCTGGTGTTACTCGTATCATCACTATGGACATCCACGCTGACCAAATCCAAGGTTTCTTCAACGTTCCTGTTGATAACATCTTCGCATCAAAGATTTTCGTTCCTTATATCGAAAGCCTTAACTTACCTAATTTAATGGTAGCTTCTCCAGACGCTGGCGGTACTCGTCGCGCTGCTTCTTACGCAAAGATGTTGAACACTGTGTTCTCAATCTGCCACAAACAACGTTCAAAACCAAATGCTATCGAACAAATGTTGCTCATCGGTGACGTTAAAGATAAAGACGTTATCCTCATCGACGACATGATCGACACAGCTGGCACAATCACAAAGGCAGGTCAATTAATTAAAGATAGTGGCGCTCGTAGCGTCCGCGCTGTCGCAACTCACCCTATCTTCTCAGGTAGCGCAATGGAAAGAATCGAAAACTCTGTATTCGATGAAGTTATCGTAACAGATACTATCCCATTGACAAACCCAAGCAGCAAGATTCACGTTCTTTCAACAGCTCCTCTCTTCGCAGAAGTTATCAAA
>JAZLAL010000140.1:0-33573 GCA_045613185.1 Bacteroidales bacterium
AGTCTTGCTTCACCAGAGTCTATTGAAAAACGCTCTTTCGGTGAGGTTCTTAAACCTGAAACAATTAACTATCGTACTTACAAACCAGAACGTGATGGTTTGTTCTGCGAAAGAATTTTCGGACCTGTAAAAGACTGGGAATGTCATTGCGGAAAATATAAACGTATTCGTTATAAGAACATCGTCTGCGACCGTTGCGGTGTGGAAATCACTGAAAAGAAAGTTAGACGTGAACGTACAGGTCACATCAAGTTGGTCGTTCCTGTAGCTCATATCTGGTACTTCCGTTCATTACCTAATAAAATAGGTGCATTGCTCGGTATGCAAACTAAAAAGTTGGATAGCATCATTTATTACGAACGTTATGTCGTTATCCAACCAGGTGTTAAAGAACAAGATGGTATTAACTATCTCGACTTCCTCACAGAAGAAGAATACCTCGATATAATGGAATCTCTTCCAATCGAAAATCAATATCTACCGGAAGATGATCCTAACAAATTCATCGCTAAGATGGGTGCTGAAGCAGTTTATGATTTATTGTCTCGTCTTGACTTGGACAAAATGTCATACGAACTTCGTGACAGAGCAAGCAAAGAAAAGGCACAACAACGTAAACAAGACGCATTGAAACGTCTTCAAGTTGTTGAATCATTCCGCGATGCACAAAAACGTATCGAAAACCGTCCAGAATGGATGATTTTAAAAGTCATCCCTGTTACTCCTCCTGAGTTACGTCCATTAGTACCTCTCGATGGCGGACGTTTCGCTACATCAGACTTGAACGATTTATATCGTCGTGTTATTATCCGTAATAACCGTCTTAAACGTCTTATCGAAATTAAGGCTCCAGACGTAATCATGCGTAATGAGAAACGTATGCTTCAAGAAGCTGTTGACTCATTATTGGATAACTCACGCAAATCAAGCGCTGTTAAGACTGATTCAAATCGTCCACTTAAATCTTTGAGCGACAGCTTGAAAGGTAAACAAGGACGTTTCCGTCAAAACTTGCTCGGTAAACGTGTTGACTACTCTGGTCGTTCTGTTATCGTTGTTGGTCCAGAACTCGATATGCACGAATGCGGTCTTCCAAAAGATATGGCAGCTGAGCTTTACAAACCATTCATCATCCGTAAGATGATTGAACGTGGTATTGTTAAGACAGTTAAGTCAGCTAAGAAAATCGTTGACCGTAAAGATCCAGTTGTATGGGATATTCTCGAAAACGTATTGAAAGGTCACCCAATCTTATTGAACCGTGCTCCTACATTGCACCGTCTTGGTATCCAAGCCTTCCAACCAAAACTCGTTGAAGGTAAGGCAATCCGTCTTCACCCACTCGTATGTACAGCTTTCAACGCTGACTTCGACGGTGACCAGATGGCTGTTCACTTGCCATTGGGTAACGCTGCAGTTCTCGAAGCACAAATCTTGATGTTGGCTTCACACAACATCTTGAACCCTGCAAACGGTGCTCCTATCACAGTTCCTTCTCAAGACATGGTTCTTGGTTTGTATTACATCACAAAACCTCGTAAGAGCACTCCAGAACATCCTGTTAAAGGTGAAGGAAAATCTTTCTACTCAGCAGAAGAAGTTATCATTGCTTATAATGAGAAGAAAGTCGATATGCATGCTATTATTTACGTTCGTGCAGACGTTCGTAAAGAAGACGGAACTATCGTTAATGAAAAAATCGAAACAACAGTAGGTCGTGTTCTTTTCAATGAGGTCGTTCCTAAAGAGTTTGGTTTTATCAATAAATTGTTAAATAAGAAGTCTTTACGCGATATTATCGGTACAATGGTGAAACTTCTTGGTACAGCCACAACAACTAGATTCTTGGATGATATCAAGAATATGGGTTATGAAATGGCTTACAGAGGAGGTCTTTCATTCAATCTTGGTAATGTTTTGGTTCCTACTATAAAAGAAGAATTAATCCAAGAAGCAAACGAAGAAGTTGCCGCTATCCGTGAAGAATATAATATGGGTTTCATCACATCAAACGAACGTTACAACAAGATTATCGATATTTGGGGTCACGTTGTAACTAAGTTGACAGAAGAGGTTATGACACTTCTTCCAAAAGATGACCAAGGATTTAACCCAGTATATATGATGTTGGACTCAGGTGCTCGTGGTTCTAAGGAACAGATTCGTCAGCTCTGCGGTATGAGAGGTCTTATGGCAAAACCACAAAAGTCTTCAGCAGCAGGTGGCGCAGAAATCATCGAAAACCCTATTTTGTCTAACTTTAAAGAAGGTCTTTCAGTTCTTGAGTACTTTATTTCAACTCACGGTGCTCGTAAGGGTCTTGCTGATACCGCGTTGAAGACAGCTGACGCTGGTTACTTGACACGTCGTCTTGTTGACGTAGCTCACGATGTCATCATCAATGAAAAAGATTGCGGTACACTCCGTGGTTTGACAATCAGTGCTTTGCGTAGAGGTGACGAAGTTATCGAATCACTCTATGACAGAATCTTAGGCCGTGTTGCTCTTCATGACATATTCCATCCACAAACAGGTGAGTTAATCATCAATGGTGGTGAAGAAATCACAGAAGACATCGCTAAGAGAATCACAGATTCCCCAATAGAAAGTGTAGAAATTCGTTCCGTATTGACATGTGAATCAAAACGTGGTGTTTGTGCTAACTGCTACGGACGTAACCTTTCATCAGGTAAACTCGTTCAAAGAGGTGAAGCTGTCGGTGTTATCGCAGCTCAATCAATTGGTGAGCCTGGTACACAGTTGACATTGCGTACATTCCACCAAGGTGGTACAGCGTCAACAACATCTGACGATTCTTCAATCAAAGCTAAATATAATGGTATCCTCGAAATCGATGAACTTCGTGTCGTTGATTACAAAGAAGATTCTGTAGATCCATTAACAGGCGAACAAAAAGAATACCAAGTAGTTGTTGGTCGTTCAGCTGAAATGAGAATCATTGATAAGAAGACTGGTGTTGCTCTCACAACAGCAAACATCCGCTATGGTTCTAAACTTTATATTAAACCTAATACAGAAGTTAACCCTGGCGACCTTATCTGTGAATGGGATCCATATAACGCTTTGATCCTCTCTGAATATCAAGGTAAAGTTCAATACGAAAATATCGTTGAAGGTATAACATTCCGTAACGAATCTGACGAACAAACAGGTTATAACGAACGCGTTATCATCGAAGGTCGTAAATATTCAAAGAACCCTTCTATTTCTATCGTTGATAAACATGGTGAGGTTATCAAGTCATACGACTTGCCAGTAGGCGCCCACATCATGGTAGAAGATGGTGCTAAGATTAAGGCTGGTGATATGCTCGTTAAGATTCCTCGCGCTACAGGTAAATTGGGCGACATCACTGGTGGTCTCCCACGCGTTACAGAATTGTTCGAAGCTCGTAACTCTTCAGAACCTGCAGTTGTTTCAGAAATCGACGGTGTCGTTTCATTTGAAAAGAAACTTGTTCGTGGTAACCGTAAAGTTATCATCACATCTAAGACAGGTGAACAAAAGAGTTATCTCATCCCAACATCAAAACAAATTCTTGCTCAAGAGAACGACTTTATGAAAGCTGGCCAACCATTGTCAGACGGTGCTATCACACCTGCTAACATTTTGGCTATCGAAGGTCCTATGAAAGTTCAAGAATTTATCGTTAACGAAATTCAAGAAGTTTATCGTTCACAAGGTGTAACAATCAATGGTAAACACTTCGAAGTTATCGTACGTCAAATGATGCGTAAAGTTGAAATCGATGATCCAGGTGATACTCGTTTCCTCGAAGGTGAACTCGTCAGCAAACTTACATTCCAAGAATGTAATGACGAAATCTTCGGTAAAGTTATCGTTACAGACAGCGGTGATTCAGAAAACCTCGTAAATGGTCAAATGATTACTGTAAGAAAACTTCGTGACGAAAATTCTATCTTGAAACGTAAAGATAAGAAACTTGTTGAAGCTCGTGATGCACAACCAGCAACAGCACACCAAGTGTTACAAGGTATCACAAGAGCTGCTCTTCAAACAGAAAGTTTCATCTCAGCTGCATCCTTCCAGGAAACAACAAAAGTCTTGACATTAGCTGCAATCAACGCTAAGTCAGATACTCTCGAAGGAATGAAAGAAAACGTTATCGTTGGTCATAAGATTCCTGCTGGTACAGGTTTACGCGAATATGATGACTTGATCGTCGGTTCACGCGAAGATTATGAACCAATAATCAGCGAAAGAGAAACAGTCGTTGAAGAATAATACAAAAAAATAAATTTTAAAATAGGTTGGTTTTTTTAGCCAACCTATTTTTTTTGAAGAAAATAAACTATCTTTGTAATAAATTAAAAATAATAATTATGGAAAATAATAACAATAATAAGAATCAGATTAATATTGAATTAACTGATGAAATTGCAGAAGGTATCTATTCGAACTTGGCTGTAATAGCGCATTCTCCAACTGAGTTCGTTGTTGACTTTATCAAGTTAATGCCAGCTTCACCAAAAGCAAAAGTCAAGTCAAGAATCATATTGACGCCACAAAATGCAAAGAGACTTTATAAAGCATTGGCTGAAAATATAAGCAAATATGAATCAACACATGGTCCGATAAAGGATGTAAATGAGAAATTGCCTCCATTTACTATGGGAGGACCAGCTGCACAAGCATAAAAAAAAGCTGACTTTAAGTCAGCTTTTTTTGCTTTTAATATACCTTATTATATAAACTCAATGTTATTTTCTTTTGTGTATTTTTCACAATAGTGGCATTTTAAGTTTACTTTGCCATCATCATCTTTCACTACGCTGAATTTAGTTGGAACACCTTCTTTGTTTGTTACGCAATTAGGGTTGAAACATTTAACGATAGTGTCGATATGATCAGGAATTTGGATGCTGTGTTTGTTGATGACTTCAAAATCTTTAATCTCAATGAGAGAAGCTGTTGGAGCCACTAAAGCGATTTTGTTAATGTCTTCTGGTTCAAAGAATTTATCACTGATTTTGATAATTCCTTTTTTGCCATATTTTTTGCTGTCTAAATTTGTTCCGAAGTAAACAGAATTTTTTGAATGTTCGAGATCCAAAATTTTAATAACTTCAAACACTTTATTTGCAGGAATATGGTCGATTACAGTTCCGTTTTCAATTGCTGATACTATAAGTTCTTTTCTCTTATCCATGATTTTAAATCTTAATGTTAATAAATTTATTTAAGACCAAGTATTGCTGCTATCAAAGCTTGGCGAACAAATAATCCGTTTTGTGCTTGTTGGAAATAATAAGCTTTAGGATTTGCATCAACATCGGTATGAATCTCGTTTACGCGAGGTAGTGGGTGAAGGATGCGGCAGTTAGGTTTTGAATTTTCAAGCATTTCGTTACGCAAGATGTAAGCGTTTTTAACTTTTTCGTATTCCAATGGATCTGGGAAACGCTCACGTTGAACTCTTGTCATATAGATGATGTCTGAATGAGGAATTACCTCTTCAAGGTTTGTATATTCATGATATTCAAGACCAGCATTTTTGATGTATTGGATTACAGTTGAAGGCATTTTTAATTCAACAGGTGATACGAAGTTGAATTTTGCATTGAAGTTACACATGGCTTGAACGAGGCTATGTACTGTACGACCATATTTCAAGTCACCAACCATAGTGATTTCAAGGTTTTCGAGAGTGCCTTGTGTTTTTCTTATAGAATAGAGGTCTAAAAGACATTGTGTAGGGTGTTGGTTAGAACCATCGCCAGCATTGATAATAGGCACCTTTGATACTTCAGAAGCATAACGAGCAGAACCATCAACAGGGTTACGCATAACGATAAGGTCTGCGTAACTTGCAACCATCATGATTGTGTCTTTCAAAGATTCACCTTTTTGAACGCTTGTTCCAGCTGTACTGCTGAAACCAATAACGTTACCTCCAAGAAGTTGGATTGCAGTTTCAAAGCTAAGTCTTGTTCTTGTTGAAGGCTCAAAGAACAAAGAAGCAATAACTCTACCATTTAATAAGTTTTGAAGACGATTTTTTTCGAATTCTTCAGCTATGTCAAGAATGTGACAAATTTCTTCTGGTGTGTAGTCGTAAATAGAAATTAGGCTACGATCTTTAAGTGAAATAGACATTGTTGATTTTGATTTAGAGTTAAATAATAAAGAAAATTAACATAAAGACACAAAAAAAGACGGTTAATAGCCGTCTGTAAAAAATGAAATAAAGCAACTGATTTACCTACATGTAAATTGCCTATCTCATTGCTATATAATAATGTTATGTTGCGTGTCATCGAAGTGCAAAGTTATGATTTTTTTACTTTGCTGCAACAAAAAAATGATAATTTTTTTTAAGAAAAAAATACTTGACAAAACAGAATTGACGTGTTATTTTTGTAATGAAAATTGTAGAACAAAAAAGTTGGAAGGAGGTGTTGTTTATGTATGTTTTATAGTTTAAAAAATTAGAAGAACCTGAAACTTATTTAATCCAATTACCAAAAAAATGTTTATTATGGAATCTAATTATTTAATCAAATTACATAATTAATTTACCGTAGACTTGTCAGGTTAAAGAATGAGTCATGGGATAATTATATCCTGTCAGGAATATGTCCCGAATAAATTGTCTTTGTCTTTATATTAGGATAAGGATGTTGTATACTATTTTAAATTAATAACTAAATACCCAAAATTATGAAATCAAAAATTATAAATTTAATAATACTATCTATTGTATTATGTCTTGGTGAAATAAATGTAAATGCTCAAAGCGGATGTGATTTGTGTGGCCCTGCAAATGGGACTGCAAAAAATATAGCTAGTGGTACTTTTTCAGCGACTATTGGTGCATATTGTGAAAGTAGAGGCTTGTACTCGTTTGCTGCAGGATATCTCGCGAGGTCACTTGCGAACAATGCTATCTCCATGGGTAAATATGTTAGAGCGCAGGCAACAAATTCTATAGTTATAGGATCTGGATCAAATGCTGACGAATCTCGAACATTGATTAATAGTATTTCAAATAGTTTGATGATAGGTTTTAATAGCAATTTGCCAACTTTATTTGTTTCAAAATCAGCTTCTAGTAATGCAACGGGCAGGGTTGGAATTGGTAATGTTACATCTCCACAAGCAAAGCTTCATGTGAAGTCAGATGATAAAGAAGATGCAGGTATTATTGTGGAGCCGACAACATCTTCACAGATGGCATATATTCAACTGTTTAGTGAAAACAATAGAATTAGTGTTGCCAAAAATTCAGGATTGTCGATAATATCTCGTAATGATAATATTAATTTGGATGCCAACAAGGTGTTGATGAATGCTCAAGTCACAATCAATGCGCCACAAGGTTTTTCTGAAGATTTGGATTATGCACTAGCAGTGCCAGGTGGTATTATGACGACCAAAGTCTTGGTTAAAGATGTGGAAGATTGGTATGATGTTGTTTTTGAAGATGATTACAAACTTTTATCTATAGATAATGTAAAAAAATATATAGATGAAAATGGTCATTTGCCAGATATACCTTCAGGGCAAGATGTTTTTATGAATGGTTATGATATGGTTGAAATGGATGGACTTCTTTTGAAAAAGATAGAAGAACTGACATTATATACCATAGAATTAAATAATCTGATAAAACGACAACAGGAAATCATCGAGTCTTTACAGTCAGAATAATAACGATTTAAATATAAACGATCATGGAACGGAAATATATAATAGTATTTCTAACGGGATTATTGTGTCTTGTTAGTAGTGGTGAATTGTTTTCGCAACATTGCTTTAAGATGTCTTATGATAAAAATGGTAACATGATTAGTTTTGAGCCTAGAGATTGTAAGAAAGATATGAGAGGTAATGAAACTTATGATATGTTGGAAGAAGATATTGAAAAGCATTCTGATGAGTTATTGGTTTATCCAAATCCGAATAATGGCATATTTAAAATAAAATTGGAAAATAAAGGTCAGGCGGAAGTGTCTATTTATGATAACAAGGGTGTACTGATAAATAGTCAGAAGTTTTCTGAAGAGGTAGATGTTGATATTACTAATAATCAGGCAGGTGCATATCTGCTAAGAATAATTGAAGATGATAATGTGAGAAGTGTGATTGTGGTAAAACTTTAATATATAAAGGTATGAGAAAGATAGTTTATTATATGTTATTGATACTATTATTGTTGTCTGTGAAAATAAATTCACAGGAGATATATCAGCAAACGATGATAGAATTGAAAGATGTGTTGGATTATAATCAGTCGTATTTATGTCAAGCGACGACATCAATAGAATTGTTGCCTGGATTTGATTATAATCCGACATCCAGTAATGAAATGAAGCTGGGAGTCGATAGATTTTCAATTTACCCTCCATCTGATGGATTTTACGGAGGTAATGATAAGGATGAAGATTGCGTAGTCGGTACTATACCAGGTGTGTTGAGTGTTGGTACAACTGGTGCTGCTACTTATTCTATTGACATTCAACTTCCACGAGCTTTAGGTTCAATGATACCCAAGTTGGCAATGGTGTATAATAACCAAAGTGCTAATGGGCTTTTGGGTTGGTCATGGGATTTATTAGGTTTGTCGTCAATAGAACGTGTGGGGCAAACCGAATATCACGATGGACAAGTAACTAATGTAGATTTTGTAAATGATAAATATGTTATAGACGGTCAACGTTTGATGTCAGTGGGTGATAATGAGTACAAAACAGAGATAGATAATTTGGATAAAATAGTTTCTTATAATGGAAATAAAAGAGGCCCAGATTATTTTGTTGTATGGAAAAATGATGGTACTATATGGGAATATGGAATTACAGAAGATTCTAAAGTAGAGCCACAAGGTAATGGAGATGTTGTGTTAAAATGGTTGTTAAGTAAAATTAGCGATAGAAATGGGAACGTTATCACTTACACTTATAGAGAAAATAATAGTATAGGAGAGACTTATATTGAAAATATTGAATATACATCCAATGATAAGGCGAATGTTAACCCAGCATATAAGATTGTATTTAAATATAATGAGAGAAAAGATGCAAGTGTTGGCTATGTTTGTGGTAGTATGTTTTCTAATACTAAAATACTAGATAAAATAGAGGTACTTAATAATTATTCTGGTAAAAAAATCATTGAATATTCTTTGGGCTATGATGAACCTGGTTATTATAATGATAATTATTATCTTCATTATCGGTTGAATTCTATTCAGTTAACGGTTGGTGGTAAGAAGATAAATCCAACTCGTATAATTTGGAATTCCAAAGATAAATGGGCTACAGATAATTCTTGTGGCTATAAAAAATATGAACTAGACAAAACCATATTTAACAAAGCTTCTTTCGTGGGTGATTTTAATGGTGATGGATTTTCTGATGTTTTGTTGGTGCCATATAAAGTTCAAAATACTTATACATCAGAAATTGAAGGTGAAATATATCTGAATAATGGAGATGGCTCTTTTATTGGAACACCATTTTCTAAAATAGGTTTTAATAAAAATCTGGATTGGATATATGTTTGTGATATTGATGGGAATGGTATAGATGATATAGTTCCATTTGAAATGCATTACGATAATACGGGTGCTTTTGATATGGTGAGGTTTAGTGTGCTCCAAATGTCGAATGGCAAATTCTTAAATAAGGGAGTATATGCTTATAAACAAGCTGTACTATTGCTGCCAGCTAATCTTTTGAATAAAGACAATAGTGGCTTTTTGGTGATAGATGCATATAATGGTAATAAAAATAAAAGTCAGGCAAGATATGTCTATATGAAAAATGGCGATATCGTTTGTGAAGATATACAGGATAGCAATGTAATTAATGGAAAAAACGTTAATTGTTTAGCTGTCGATATGACAGGAGATGGAATTAGCGAGCTGCTTTCTTTGGAAGAAAATGGTTATAAGGTGTATACTGTAAAAAAATCGGGGAATTTAAAGCTTGAATTTTATTGTGGTGGAAATACGTTTACAAATAAAATATATCCGTTTCCTAATGATTATAATGGCGACGGTAAGGTGGATTTGCTTTATTATGATCCAGCAATGTTTTGGAATATGGTAGTTTCTACAGGAACTGGATTTGCCAAACCAGAATTGTGTATGAAAAACAACTTGTTGTATAATGTCAGGTTGAATGAGAAAGATAGATATCGTTATTCATTAAAGGAGATGAAAAAGCCTGGAATAACAATTAGAACTTCTGATTTTGATGGGGATGGAACATCCGATATTGGGGTTTTTAAGAATTTTGGAGGTAATTATTATTTGGAAATAGGCTTCTCTCCGTATAAGGATGCGACACTGTCATCATATGTGTTTTCTTATAGTAAAAGATATTATATGCCAATAAATTATTCGCATCAGACGATACAGTTAGGACGATTCTTGTCACAGGAAAATGTGTCAATACTATCAGGACTGCCAAGAACCCCGTTAAATGCTAGTAAAGCTTATATTGTATCTTTATGTCCGAATTCAGCCTACTATAGCGTGGAACAATTAATCGATGGTATGGGGAATTCTACGGAACTTACATATGGGTATTTGACTTGTAGTAAAAAGAATGCTGATTTCTATACATGTAATGGTAATGTGAAAATCTACAATGTGGAAAGGAAATCAATTCCGATATTGGCTCTGAAAGAAATAAAAACTTATAATGTAAATGGCGAGCCTGTAGTTAAAAAATATAATTATCGTAATGCATTGGTTCATAGTAAAGGTCATGGCTTTTTGGGTTTTGAAAGTGTTACGATAAGAAGTTTTGTGGGTAATAATTTGGTGAATCGGCAACTTCAGGGATATAGTCTGGAGCCAATGGATGTCAATTGTATTCCAATGTTGACTTATGATAAATTGTTTCAAGGGGAAAATCAGTTGGTAAAAGAACATTATTTTGAATATAAAAAATATTCTTGTACCCAAAATGGTAAAGTGTTGCTTCCGTTGTTGCTACAGGATCGTGAGGTGGTTTATGATGTGGATAGGAACGGTGTTGTGTTGAAAAATATTATCACAATAAATGCGTATGAGTCGGATATTGCTTCAGAAGACAGGTATGATAATATGGTGTGGGTGAAAATGACTAGAAAAGGATATGATAACATTAAGTCATTGTGTCCAGAAAAATGTCCGTATATGGAAGAAATAACTATGAATTATGAAGATGATATAGCACAATGGATTATAAATAGACCTAAAAAAATAATCAAGTCGGTTGGGAATAATAGTGATGATTCAATAGGTGAAGTTCAATTGTTTGAATATGATTCCAAGAATCCTATGAGAATTGTAAAGGAAACCAAAATACCTAATTTACAAGCTGATAATAATGATCCATTGACAATTGTTGTAGGTTACAAATATGATATAGTTGGCAATGTTATTGAACAAACTATGTCATCGCCGTCATTGCAAAAAGATAAGGTCGTAAAGTCGGAATATGGAGTGAATTATAAATATCGGTATAAGACGAAATCTATAGATGAGGCTGGTAGAAGCGTAATTTGTAGGTATGATGATTTTGGAATATTAACATCAACTGTTGATCATAACAATCTTGTTACTCGTATTAAAAAGGAACCATTTGGTGTTAAAAATGTGGTGACTATGCCTGATGGAATGGAGACTGTAGAAATGTTGTGTTGGTCTGAATATAACAAATATGCTCCTAAAAATTCTTCTTATTATTATTGGGAGAAAAGTGTTGGTAAGGCGGAATCGATGGTGTTTTATCATAAAACAGGTGTAGAACTAAGAAATGTTACATTTGATATAAATGGTAAAGCTGTCATCGTAGATAAGATGTATGATGATTATGGTAACATGAAACAAGTGTCTTATCCGTATTATGAAAATGAAGATAAGGTATTTGTGTCAAATATTTATGATAAATACAATAGACTGGTTGAGAGAACTTATCCCAATGGGTTAACTGTAAGTTGTATATATGATGGTAATAGTATCCAGACAGAATATTCCGCGCCGGATATTGTAAAAAGGTATAAGAAAGAAACTTATAATGTTATGGGTTGGATGATGAGTGTGGTAGAAAATGAAGGCAATGAGATTAAATATGAGTATTATAGTGATGGAAATCTTAAATTTGCTCAAATAGGTGAAAATAGGAATACTCGTATATCTGTTACTTATGATAATTGTAGAAATAAAGCTTCTTTATATGATCCTAATTATGGATTGATATCGTATGAAAACGATGTTTTGGGTAATGTTAAAAAGCTGTCTACTAAACAATATATCGTTGAGTTTGAGTATGATGTTTTGGGTAGAAAGATGCAGAGGAGAGAGACGAATCTTCGAAATAATAAGATGAGTGCGGTGCGATGGGAGTATTATCCAGACTATGGCTATGAAGGCCTTTTGATGAGAGTCGTAACATCTGGAGGCCATCAAATGGAATATTTTTATGATGCAAAACTTAGAGTTTCAAGTACGATAGAGTCGATAAATGGAAAGAAATATAAAACTTCTTATACTTATGATAAAGCTAATCGGATTTCAACTATATCGTATCCATCAGGCTTTGATGTGTTGAAAAAATATTCGAATTCAGGATATGAGAAGGCAATATGTGATGCTGAAACACAGATGATTTTGTGGAAAACTAATAAAACTAATTCCAACGGAAATGTGACAGAGTATCAGCTGGGTAATGGCTTGAAAACATATTATACTTATAATCCTTACAATTGTATGGTTGAAAATATAGTTACAACGAAAGGGGATGAGGTGTTGCAGAATTTGGATTATAAATATGATGGAATGTGTAATCTGACACGTCGGTGCGACATGAAGGACTATAATTGTGAAGAATTTGAGTATGACTCGTATAATAGATTGACGAAGATGCTTCTAAATGGTACGCAGAATGGAAAAATGACTTATTATGATAATGGTAATATATGCGATAAAGAAATGAATGGTGTAAAAGTGTTGTATAACACAATGTATGCCGTGGATAAGCCTAATGCTATTACCGCAACAAAAAGTGATGACAAAAGAATGTATGAGAGATTTGGTTATATTATTGAGTATTCTACATTTGATAATATTGTCGCTATTAATGGCTCAGATAGATCTTTGTCAATAAGATATGGTTATGATAATGATAGAATTTTTATGCAATATAATGCAGGAGAATATGTAAAAAAGAAAACGTATATTGGTAATTGTGAATATGTTGAAGAAAATGGTAAAACAAAAGTCTTGACATATTTGGAGGGACCGATGGGTGTTTTTGCTGTACATGTCAATGATGGAGATGAAACTGTAAATTATATCAATAAAGATAATATTGATTCATGGAATATTATTACTGATAAAAATGGTGAATTGTTGGAGAAATTGAGTTTCGACGCATGGGGAAATATGCGTAATCCGATGGCGTGGAATGAGGATGTTAAGGATGAGTCGATGTTGTATGATAGAGGATTTACGGGACATGAACATCTTTTAGGTTTTGGCTTGATAAATATGAATGGAAGATTGTATGATCCGTTGTTGTCTATGATGTTGAGCCCGGATAATAATATTCAGATGCCGCAGTCACTGCAGAATTTTAATAGGTATAGTTATTGCTTGAATAATCCGTTGAAATATTATGACCCGACAGGTGAATTTGTTGAAAGTTTGGCGTTTGGTATTGCTGGTGGTGCTGCAAATCTTGTGTTTAATGCGAGAAATATTGATTCTTTCGGAGAGGCTGCACTATTATTTGGTGTGGGCTTCGTAAAAGGTTTTCTAGTAGAATATACAATGGGCCAGTCTTGGTTTTTGCAAGTTGGTGTTGGCGCTATTACAGAAGGTGTTATGTCTGGTGTTAATAGAATGGTTAGTGTGGGCGATGGTGGTTTTAATTTCAGTGGAGATGACTGGAATAGTGTGAAAACAGCTGCGCATTATGGATTGGGTAGCGGTCTTGTGAAAAGTTTTATGTATACATATATGGTTGAACCGACTGATACGCAATATGGGGAAAGCTTTTTTGAGACCAGTTATCATAGAGAGTTTGCTCATGGTCTTACGTCAACTGCGGCGCATGGAGTCGGATGTTTGTTTAGTGGTCAGTCGTTTTTGGAAACAATGAAATTTAAAGATGTTGGCTTTGATTTGAAAATGCTTGGCCTCATTGCAAAAAGATTATTGGCGTCGTATGTGAATGATATAGGTTTCGCAGAGAAAGCTTTGGATAATAGAGCTCGAGATATGAATGAGTCGATACTGAATGAACTTTTGGGAGAGATGCCTGATACACCTGAATTTGAATATAGAACTGAACTTCTGGGAGTGCTTGTGGAAGATTCTAGAATATATGTCATTGGTAATATATTTCAAATGATACCGGGTGAAGTTATTGAGACTTATCCTAAACCATACATGGAAGAAGTGATAACATTTCCATTTAGTTATAGCTTGTTTAAGACGTTATTTTTTAATAAAGAATAATGGTTTTATAAAGAGTTTTTTTTGTTATCTTTGTGCCTCAAAATAAAATAAAGACTGATATGTTAGAAGAAATCTTGAGACAGCTTTTTGTCAATGCATTTACTAAATTATACGGACAGGAACCTCCTGTACAACAAGTTAATTTTCAAAAGACTCGCCCTGAATTTGAAGGTGATTTGACTGTGGTCGTTTTCCCATTTGTCAAAATGGCGAAAAAGTCACCAGAAGTGATGGCTGATGAAATTGGTAGAGAGATTGTCGCTGAAAGCGAAATCGTTTCAAAATATAATGTTGTGAAAGGTTTCCTTAATTTGTTAATTTCTGATAATTATTGGTTGTCATTTTTTGCTCAGAATCACAAAAATGACATGTTTGGAAGAAAAGAAATTACAGGTAGTCCTATCGTTGTAGAATATTCGTCTCCTAATACAAATAAACCTTTGCATTTGGGCCATATCCGTAACAATTTATTGGGATGGAGCGTTTCTGAAATATTAAGAGCAAATGGCGAAAATGTCGTCCGTGTTAATCTTGTAAATGATAGAGGAATTCATATCTGCAAAAGTATGATTGCATGGCAGAAGTGGGGAGAGGGTTGTACTCCTGAATCAACAGGAAAAAAAGGCGACCATCTCATCGGTGACTTCTATGTCTTGTTTGATAAGCATTATAAAGAAGAAATAAAACAGTTGCTTCCTGTCAATTATGATGAACTTAGTGATGAAGAAAAAGAAAAGGCAAAAGCAGCAGCTGAAGAAAATTCTGTATTGATGCAGGAGACACGCGAGATGCTGAGAAAATGGGAGGCAGGTGATGCAGAAATTCGTCAGTTATGGGAAACCATGAATCAATGGGTTTACGATGGTTTTGATGTTACTTATGATCGCCTTGGTGTTGCGTTTGAAAAGATTTACTATGAATCACAAACATATCTTTTAGGTAAGAAAACTGTTAACGAAGGATTGGATAAAAATGTTCTTTATAGACGCGATGATGGTTCTGTATGGTGTGATTTGAGAGATGAAGGCCTTGATGAAAAATTATTGCTCCGTAGAGATGGAACATCAGTGTATATGACACAGGATCTTGGTACAGCTCAGCTTCGTTATGAAGAATACCAACCTAAAAAGTTGATATATGTTGTCGGTAATGAACAAAACTATCACTTTGACGTATTGAAAAGAATCCTTGTTAGATTGGGATATGGATGGGGTAATGATATAGAACATCTTTCGTATGGTATGGTTGAGTTGCCAAATGGTAAGATGAAGTCTCGTGAAGGTACCGTTGTTGACGCTGATGACTTGATGGATGAAATGGTAAAGACTGCAAAAGAGGTGTCAGAGGAACTTGGTAAAGCACACGGACTTACAGAGGTGGAAGCAAACCGCTTGTATGATATGATAGGTATTGGTGCGTTGAAGTACTTTATCTTGAAAGTCGACCCTAAGAAAACAATGTTGTTTGACCCACAAGAGTCAATAGACTTCAATGGTAATACAGCTTCATTTATTCAATATACACATGCTCGTATTTGTTCGGTAATTCGTAAAGCCCAAGATAATGGCATTACTTTCGGCGATGAAATACCTGTTACAGATATGCAAGCTAAGGAAAAGATGCTGTTGGTAAATATATACAATTGGCCTTCATTGTTAGAACAAGCTGCAATAAATAGAAGTCCTGCAATGATTGCTAATTATATTTATGACTTGGCAAAAGATTTCAACCAATTCTATCAAGAATGTAGTATCATGAAAGAAAATGATGCTAAACGAAGAGAATTCAGACTTCAATTGGCAGACATGACTGCAAAATTGTTGCGTAATGCATCTGGATTATTAGGAATTTCAATGCCTGAAAAAATGTAAATCATAAAAAGATGAATGTCTTTTATCTGCCGAATGCACAAATAGGAATAATCTCCTTCCCAGAAGAGGAGTCGAAACATATCGTAAAGGTACTTCGTATGAAGGAAGGAGATGGTTTCTGTGTAACTGATGGAAATGGTAGTCTCTATGATGCGGAACTGATAGATGCTCATCCGAAAAGAGCGATGGCAAATCTGTCGAATCAAAGAGATGGATATGATATTAGAGATTTTAAGGTGTCAATAGCAATTGCACCAACTAAACTGAATGAGAGAACAGAGTGGTTTTTGGAAAAAGCTACTGAAATAGGTATTGATGAAGTGAAACTGTTTGCATCATACCATTCAGAGCGTAGGGTGGCAAATGTTGACCGCTTCAAAAAAATTGTTGTCTCTGCG
This sequence comes from Bacteroidales bacterium, assembly GCA_045613185.1. GTDB lineage: Bacteria > Bacteroidota > Bacteroidia > Bacteroidales > F082 > Limimorpha. The sequence continues at coordinate 16,767 of JAZLAL010000140.1, forward strand.
ATGAAACAGTCTGTGAAGTCAAAAATGCCGCTTGTAGAAGACATGGTGTCATTCGATAAGCTGGTGAAACAAAATTATGATGGACAGAAATTTATCGCATGGATAGATGATGATGTTAAAGAACAACTTTGTGACTTATACAAGAAAGGTGAAAACGCTTTGGTCTTGATAGGCCCAGAGGGAGACTTTAGTAAAGAAGAGGTCGCTTTGGCAAAGGAAAATGGCTTTGTACCTGTCAGTTTGGGAGAAGCTCGTCTTAGAACAGAAACAGCCGCAGTGGTGGCATGTCATACAATACAACTGATTAACCAAATGAAATAAATGTGAAACTTTAACCAATCGAAATTTATGAAAAGAATGTTTATGATAGTATTTATGATATTTTCCATAAATACTTTTGCTCAGAAAACACAAGTCGCGGTGCTGAAGTATAAAGGCGGTGGCGACTGGTATTCAAATCCCACATCTTTGCCTAATTTGGTCAAATTTTGTAACCAAATGATGAATACGGATATTGATGTCAATGTTGCAGTGGTTGATGCTGGAAGTCTTGATATCTTTAATTATCCTTTTGTACATATGACTGGACATGGTAATGTGTTCTTTGATGAAAATGATGTGGATAATATTAGAAATTATTTGCTAGCAGGAGGTTTCCTTCATATCGATGATAATTATGGTATGAAAGATTATGCCATGAGTCAGATGCAGAAAGTGTTTCCTGAATTGCAATGGGTTGAATTGCCGTATTCTCACGAGATTTTTAAGAAACCGTATTCATTTCCGGATGGGTTGCCAAAGATTCATGAACACGATAATAAGATGCCACAGGCTTTTGCATTGATATATGATGGAAGGATGATGTGCCTGCTGACTTATGAATGCGATTTGGGTGATGGATGGGAAGACCAAAGAGTGCATTATGACTCAAACGAGACAAGGCTGAAAGCATTGAAAATGGGAGCAAATATTATAAGTTATGCGTTTTCATATTGATGTTCCTAAAAGTAAAACGAAAGATGTTGCAGAAGAAAAACGCTGCTGCATTTTTTGTGGAAGAGAGCTGTCAGGACGATCGGATAAGAAATTCTGTGATGATAATTGCCGTAATAATTATGGTTATCAGCATAATAAATATAATAATGATGTCGTAAATAAGATTAATAAATCATTGTTGTATAATAGGAATATTCTTAAATCGATAACAAAGTGCAGAAGAAAAATCGTGAAAAAACAGATGCTTGTTGATAATGACTTTGATTTTGATATGATGACTGGCGTTCGCAAGACACATAAACAACAAGAATATAGATTGCTTTATGATTATGCATACAGATGTGTTAATGATGAAGATGTCTTGGTCATAAGATGGTGTTAATTTGTTAGCTTGAAGAGTTATGGATGATAAAAGAAAACCTTTATTGCTGAAATCTTCCGTTGCGGCATTGACGGCTGTTACGTTGACTGCGTGCGGTACTATTGCAAAAAGCGACCAAAAGACAAAAAATGTTGATAATCCTAATGTCATTTTTATATTGGCTGATGATTTGGGGTATGCTGATTTGTCGTGTATGGGACAGACTAAATTTTCAACTCCTAATATAGATCGTCTTGCATCGCAGGGAATGATGTTTACCCAACATTATTCTGGTTCGTCAGTAAGTGCTCCGTCAAGGAGTTGCCTAATTACAGGACAGCATACGGGTCATACGATTATTCGAGGTAACAAGGAACTTCCGGTAGAAGGCCAGCATCCTTTGCCTTCGGATACTTATACCATTTTTCAAATGTTGAAAGATAATGGCTATAAGACGTCGGTTTTTGGTAAATGGGGACTTGGCGCTCCAGACACAGAAGGCGCTCCTCAAAACCAAGATGTCGATGTTTTCTTTGGATATAACTGTCAGCGTCAAGCTCATAATTATTATCCTTATCATTTGTGGCATAATGCTCAAAAAGTAATGTTGGAAGGTAATGCTGATAAAAATGAAAATGATTACGCACCTGATTTGATTCATAAAAAAGCTCTTGACTTTATCAGAGAAAATAAAGACACGACTTTCTTTATGTGGTATACATCGGTTTTGCCTCATGCGGAACTGAAAGTCCCAGAAAAAGATTTGGTGGTATTTGCAGGAAAACCAGAAATGGAAGTGGAGAAGTCGTATAATGGCTGTGATGAAGGAGAATATTATAAGAATGGAGGCTATGGCTCTCAGCAATATACACATGCAGCTTTTGCAACAATGGTGTCAATACTTGATAAACAGGTCGGAGAAATATGTGCAACTCTGGATAGTCTTGGAATCGCTGATAATACAATTGTCGTCTTTACCTCAGATAATGGACCTCATCAAGAAGGTGGCGCTGATCCTGATTTCTTTAATAGTAATGGTGAGTTCCGCGGATATAAACGTGACCTTTATGAAGGTGGAATAAGAGTGCCGATGATTGTGAAGTGGAACGGCGTTGTTGAAGAAAATGCAAAATCGAATCATATATCTGCATTCTGGGATTTCTTGCCTACAATGGCGGATATAATTGGCGTTGGGTGCCCTGAAAATATTGACGGGATTTCGTTCTTGCCAGAATTGACTGGTACAGGTGTGCAAAAAAAACATGACTATCTGTATTGGGAATTCCATGAAAATAATGGACGTCAGGCAGTAAGACAAGATGAATGGAAAGCAGTAAGATATGATGTCCATAATAATGGCGAGATAAAGTTGTATAATCTTAATGATGATGTGTCTGAAGAAAAAAATGTAGCTGATAGATATCCTGAAAAAGTCGCAGAAATGGACTCCTTGATGAAAATGTCCAGAGTTGACTCTGATTTATTTAAGTTCCAATAAAATTGTTAATTCTCAATTGTACATTGTAAATTGAAAAATACACTTACATTATCGGATGCTCTGAGAATATCCAATTCATTGAGGTTTAATATGATGTTTAAACCTATAGGCTCACTTTGTAATCTAGGATGTACTTATTGCTATTACCTTGATAAAGTGAGACTATATGATGAGCATTCAGTTTTGTCTTTGGTGGCTCTTGAAAAAATAATTAAGGAATATATTGAGATTAACGATAGCAAACAAATTGTCTTTGATTGGCATGGTGGTGAACCTTTGCTTCTTGGACTGAATTATTTTAAGAAAATAGTTGAATTTCAAAAAAAATATAGAGGTAACAAGCATATTTATAATACGATACAGACAAATGCGACTTTACTTGATGCTGAGTTCGCTCTTTTCTTTAAAGAAAATAATTTTTTGGTCGGGGTCTCGATAGATGGACCACACTATATTCATGATAAGTTCAGAAATGATAAAGAAGGTAAGCCGACCTTTGTGAAAGTTATGCGAGGTGTTGAATTGTTGCATAGATATGATGTCGACTTCAATACTTTGACGACGATAAGTAAGGCTAGCGAGGGCAGAGGTTTGGAGGTATATCGGTTTTTGAAAAATATAGGTAGTCATTATATGCAGTTTATGCCTGTTTATGAATATGTGAATCCTGTGAATAATAATATCGCTTCTCCTGATGATGAACAATCGATATTGGCACCATGGTCTGTGAATCCAGTCGAGTATGGTGGGTTTATGTGCGATATCTTTGATTATTGGGTAAAGAATGACGTGGGGTCTTATTTTGTGAATCTTTTTGATTCAACGTTGGCGAATTATTGTGGAATGAATCCTGGAACATGCGTATATTCAGAGACTTGTGGCGCTAATGCTGTTTTGGAACATAATGGCGATATATATCCTTGTGATCATTTTGTTTATCCACAATATAAATTGGGAAATGTGAAGGATTCTTCGTTGAAAGAAATCGTTTCTTCTGAAAAAGCGGTGCGATTTGGTATAAATAAAAGGAATATGCTTCCATCTCAATGTGTTAGGTGTAAGTATTATTTCGCTTGTTATGGAGAATGCCCTAAGCATAGATTTGCCAAGACGGGACGAAATGAATTGGAATTGAATTCTTTGTGTGAAGGTTTGTATTATTTCTTCTCTCATGTTGATCCGTATATGCAGACGATGAAGAATCAGATTTTGGAAGGTAAGGAAGCAAAACTTATAATGAATCGCGATTTATAAAGATTTTAAATGTATCTTTGCTACTGCGTTTTTGTGATTAAAAAATTAAAATTTATATACGATGAAAATTGCAGTTCCAACAAGAGATGAACGTGTTGATGATCATTTCGGACATTGTGACCATTACACAATTTTTACAATTGAAGATAATAAGATTATTAATAGAGAAACGATGGCATCACCTCAAGGTTGCGGTTGTAAGTCTGGCATCGCTGCTGACTTGCAAGAACTTGGCGTTGTTATGATGCTGGCTGGTAATATGGGCGAAGGAGCGAAGAGCAAACTCAATGCTCATAATATAAATGTTATTCGCGGATGTTCTGGTAATGTCGATGAACTTGTGAAGTCGTATCTGGAAGGTAAAGTCGTTGATTCTGGCCTTGGCTGTACAGAACATGAGTGCGGCGATAAGGACGATAAAATAGATGTTAAGAATCTAAAACTTAATATATAATATCACCGAATTGTTATGGCTTTGATTAAAGAATTAAATGGTTTCGTTCCTAAAATTGGAAATGGTTGTTTTGTGGCAGAGACTGCCGTTGTCGTAGGTGACGTTACAATCGGGGATGATTGCAGTATATGGTATAGCGCAGTTCTGAGAGGTGATGTTAACTCAATAAAGCTTGGCGATAGAGTTAATGTTCAAGATGGCGCGGTGTTACATTCTATATACCAAAAATCAGTATGTGAGATTGGAAATGATGTCTCCATCGGTCATAACGCTGTCGTGCATGGTGCAAAAATAGGCAATAATGTTCTTGTTGGAATGGGCGCAGTTGTGATGGATAATGCTGTGATTCCTGATAATACAGTCATTGCTGCAGGAACTGTTGTGTTGAGCAATAGTGTGTTGGAACCAGGCGTGTATGCCGGAGTGCCTGCAAAAAAAGTAAAAGACGCATCTGAAGCAGTTGGTCAGATGGCTCGTACCAACGCGGAAGATTATGTGACGTACAAACAATGGTTCTTGGATGAGAATAATTACAAATAAAGTTACTAAGTTACTGAGTTGCTAAGTGTCTATGTATCTTAGCAACTCGGTAACTCAGCAACTTACTATCTTGACAGAATAACCTTCGAATTCAATAGTATCGCCTGATACGATTTTAGCGCGTTTGCGTAATTCTGTTTCGCCATTGCGTTTGACAAGACCTGCCGTCACGACTTCTTGGGCCATACTTCCAGACTCGACGAGTCCTGTTGCCTTTAACAATGCGATTAATGGGATGAATTCGTCACCTTCTCTTAATTCAAATATGATTTCTTGCATAACTGACATTTTTGCAAAGATAATATTTTTGTTGCTAGTTCCTATGTCTGTCTCCTAAATAATACAGAGTTTTAACGAAATGCTAAATCTCTATTTCCAATCCGTCATATGCCAACATCATGTTTTGTGGAAGTGTTGGGTTAACATCGGCAGCTTTTCCCATGTCGTGGCTTACATGCGTAAACCATGCTTTCTTTACATTTAATCGTTGAGCTATATCTATCGCTTGAGAAAGGTTGATGTGGGAATAATGCTCTTTCTTCCTTAAAGCTTCAATTATCAGATATTCAACGTTTTCTAGCTTCCGGAATGCTTCTTCTGATAATTCGCTTAAGTCTGTGACATACGCGAAATTGTTGATTCTGAAACCGTATGACGTTAATATGAAATGTTTTAGCTTTATCGGTTCTATTGTTAAATCGTTGATTTTTATTGGTTCTTCATTTATATCAATTAATTCAAAAGCTGGAGCTCCTGGATATCTCTCATCTTCGTTGGCGAAAGCGTAAGAATATTCTCTTTTGATTTCTTCTTGAGCCTCGCGCGATGCGTAAATTGTCATAGGCTTTTTCTGCACGAAAATCAGTGGGCGAGCGTCATCCAAACCTCCTATGTGATCTTTGTGTTCGTGTGTTATTAAAATGGCATCGAGTTTTTTTACATTGGCTCTTAACATCTGGTAACGGAAATCAGGACCGGCATCGACGCATATTGTTGTCTCGTCTGTTTCTATCAATATAGAAGTCCTTAAACGTCTGTCTCTTGGGTCGGCTGAATGACATACATCGCAATCGCATGTGATGATGGGGACGCCTTGAGATGTGCCGCTGCCTAAAACTGTAATCTTCATGGAAAAATACACTTAAAATAATCGCAAATATAAACAAATATTGATGAAAAAACGATGATATTTCATATTAAAAATGTATATTTGCAAGTTAATATGCTTTAAAATGTTTAAATCGATAATCCTTTTTTTTAGGAAGAGAAAGATTCGCAGGAATTTGCAGCAAAAACGAATGATGCAATTCCCTGATATAAATAAATATCCTATAATTTCAATCTTTGTCGACGAGAACCAAAAAAAGAATATAAAGGAAATGGAATCTTTTGTGAAATCGTCTTTTAATCCTAAAAGATTGCGTTTCATAGTGATGTCGGATGTCTTGCCTGATAATATACTTCAGAGTGATTTTATGGTGTTCGTCTCGAAAGATGATTTTAATAAATTCGGTATTTTGAAGAAGGAAAAAGAGGAACTGCTTAAAACTTTTTCAGATGATATTTTCATTAATTTGTCTGATGATAATGAAGATATGTTAAATGATTATATCATTTCGTATATTAATTCGTCATTTAAGATAGGACATACTAAAGTAAACATGGAAATGCATGATCTTGTCATCGATTACGCAATAGAGAAAAATGATGTCGAGAGATTGAAGATTTTGTATAAATATATTTTGATGTTATCTGGAAATAAAAATGAAAAATAATCCTTTTGTCGGTACGGGAGTCGCTTTGATAACTCCTTTTAATGATGATTATTCTGTTGATTATAAATCACTTGAGAATATAGTAGAATTTACTTTGTCAAATGGAGCTGATTTTTTGGTAGCTCTAGGAACAACATCTGAAGCTCCAGTCTTGACTGCGGAAGAAAAAGATAATGTGTTAAAAACTATTATAAAAACGGCCAATGGTCGTTGCCCTATTATGTTGGGTATGGGTGGTAATAATACAATGTCTCTTGTTGATTCTATTAAGAATCAGGATTTTACAGGTATAGACGGAATCTTGAGTGTGGTCCCTTATTATAACAAACCAAACCAAAGAGGAATGAAGCTTCACTTCGAGACTGTCGCTGATAACTCGCCAGTTCCAGTTGTTTTGTACAATGTGCCAGGTAGAGTAGGTGTTAATCTTCAATCATCAACTTGTGTTGAGCTTGCAAAACATCCAAATATCGTCGCAGTTAAGGAAGCTTCTGGTAACTTGCAGCAAATCATGGAGATATTGCGTGATAAGCCTTCGGATTTTGATGTGCTTTCAGGTGATGACGGCATAACTCAGCCAATGATGGCTCTCGGTGCAAAGGGCGTTATCTCTGTGGCAGCTAACGGATATCCTGATGTCTTCTGTAAAATGGTTACTTCAATGTTGAATGATGAGGTTAATGCTGCATTGGAACTTCATTATAAGATGCTGAAAATGAATAACCTCATATTTGCTGATGGAAATCCTGCAGGAATCAAGGCGTTGATGGCATCAAGAAAATTATGTAAAAATATATTAAGACTTCCATTGGTGACAGCTAATGATAATGTTATCGCAGATATCGAAAAAGAATTGGATGTGATGTTATCTAAATGAGAAAGTTATTTGTTTTAACGTTATTTGTTTTAGGCTTTTTTAATCTTTCTTCTCAAGATGTAGCATTGTATTCTTTGATGAAAGAAAGAAATGAGTTTTATTTTCAATTTGAATGTGATATACAGCGACTTGCAGAAATATCAAGTCTTATATCGATAGATAAGTTCGATGGATGTAGTGTCGTGGCTTATGCTAATAATAAGGAATACGAAAAAATTTTGACATTAGGACTAGAAACGACGCTGTTGACTCCGCCTTCGATGTTGGAAAATCATAATATGTATGATGGCGCAACTCGTGACAAATACGAATGGAAAGAATATCCAACATATGAAGCATATGAGTCAATGATGATCGAATATGCGAAATCATATTCTGATAAATGTTCTCTGATAGAATTAGGAACTTTGGAAAGTGGTCGTAAGTTATTGATAATTAGAATGAACAACGGTGACTTGGATAAGCCTAAGGTTTTGCTTACATCCACGATTCACGGAGATGAAACGACGGGATTTGTTTTGATGCTTCGCTTGATAGATGAACTTTTGACTTCGGAAGGCTCCCCTGAAGTTGATAATGTTATGAACAATGTGGATTTGTTTATTTGCCCTAACGCAAATCCAGATGGAACATATCGTAAAGGTAATCATACTGTTAAAGGTGCAACGCGTTCCAATGCTTTTGGCATTGATATGAATCGTAATTATCCCGATCGTGTTGAAGGTGAACATCCTGATGGTAAGGATTACGCTTTTGAAACAGAACTTTTTATGAGTCTGGCTGATGATTATCAATTTACTATGTCAGCTAATTATCATGGTGGAGCAGAGGTGGTTAATTATCCTTGGGATAATTGTACGGATACTCACGTTGATGATGATTGGTGGCAAATGATAAGTCGTCAGTATGCGGATTTGGCACAATGCGAAAATCCTGATTACATGACAGATAGAGATAATGGTATTACGAATGGCGCCGATTGGTACATGATTAACGGCAGTCGTCAGGATTATATGAATTATTATGAACAATGTCGTGAAATTACGATAGAATGTTCTAATGTGAAATGTCCTCCTTCGTCTGATTTGCCGCTGTATTGGAAATATAATCGCAATTCTATTTATGCATTGATAAATCAGGTCTTATTTGGAATTCACGGAACTGTGAAAGATGCTGAGACATATCAGCCACTGAAAGCTTCTGTGAAAATATTGAATCATGATAAGGAATATTCTATGGTTGAATCGCAGCTGCCTTATGGCGATTTTTATCGTCCGATAAAAGCTGGAACTTATATTATTGAAATTTCTGCAGATGGATATATTACAAAGCAAGAGAAAGTGGTTGTAACTGATAATGAAAAAGTTACTTTGGATGTGCTGCTTGATAAGTATGGCGATTCTTTGGAGGATTGTGAATGTGATGATGTTGAATTAGTGATGGATTTTACAGAAAATATAATTTTTGTTAAAACAAAATATTCTCAAAAAATAGAATGGGAACTGATAAATATGCAAGGACAAATTGTTAAGAAATCTTGTGAAATTGCAGAAAATGTAGAGGTGAATTTGTGTGGATTTAATAGAGGAATTTATATTTTTAATGTTCTTATTGATAATAAACAAATAGGAAAGAAAATTGTTGTAAGATAAATGAAAAATAAGAAAATATTTTATTGAAAAAGACGTTTTTTGAACGATAAAAAAATGTATTTTTGCAGTATGCTAAAGAATAAGTTTTTAATATTGGTAGGAGTTATTTGTTTGATGGCTTTTGTGTCATGCAGTAAGCATAGTCAAATTCTCAAAAGCACTGATAATGAATACAAATATAATTCAGCGATGTATTATTATGGTCAAAAAGATTATAATAGAGCATTGCAATTGTTTGATGTTTTGCAGTCGGCATATAGAGGTAAACCACAAGGTGAGGAAATCGCGTACTATACTGCAGAGTGTTATTACAAAATGAAGGATTATAATATTGCGAGCCACTATTATAAGCGTTATGTGGTAAATTATCCGTTTGCTAAGAATGCTGAGGCTGCTATTTTTAGAAGTGCGTGTTGTTACTATTTGGAGTCGCCGGGCATAGAATTGGATCAGGAGGCTACTTATACAGCAATAAAGGAATTCCAAAGTTTTAAAGATTTATATCCACAAAGCATTTATGTTGATAGTGCCAATAAATTGATTGATACTCTGCGATATAAAATTGTTGAGAAGGATTTCAATACATGTATGTTGTATTATAAAATGGAAGAATTCCAAGCTGCTATAACGAGCTTTGAAAGGTTCATTAAGGAAAATCCAACGACAATACATCGTGAAGAAATAATCAATTATATGGTTTTGACATACGCAAAATATGCAGAACAAAGCGTTTTGGAAAAACAAAGAGAACGTTATGAATTAGCTCTGGAAAAATATAATACATTGACTTATATGTATCCAGACAGCAAATATATAACGGAATTAGAACCTACAGTTGAGAAAATAAGAACAGAATTATCAAATATAAAAACTAAATAAATGGATTTCAAAAAAGTTAATGCAGAGTCAACTTGTGTTACTCGTCAAAAAGATCAATTCTACATTGGTACAGGTAATATCTACGAAACAGTAGCTATCATGGCAAAGAGATCAGATCAAATTGCTGCTGAAATGAAAGAAGAACTCTACAAGAAAATTGAAGAGTACACAACAAACAACGATAGCTTAGAAGAAGTTTTCGAAAACAAAGAACAAATTGAAGTTGCTAAATATTATGAAAGATTGCCAAAATCAACATTGATAGCAGTCAGTGAGTTCTTGAATGACCGTATTTATTATCGCAATCCTAACAAGGAAAACGGTATCGATTTCTAAAATAAGGAGTTTTCAATGCTAACCGGAAAAAAGATTCTATTAGGAATTACAGGTAGCATTGCCGCCTATAAAATTCCTCTTTTAGTACGTCTTTTGAAAAAAGACGGCGCCGACGTAAGAGTCGTGATGACACCCTCAGCGAAGGATTTCGTCACGCCTCTTACTTTGTCTACGCTAAGCGGCAATCCTGTTTTGAGTCGCGGTTTTGATGAAGAAACCGGAAAATGGGATAGTCATGTCGAGTTGGGACTCTGGGCTGACCTCTTCGTGGTGGCACCGGCATCGGCAAATACAATGGCTAAAATGGCTCATGGTATCGCTGATAATTATCTCTTAACGGTGTGCCTTTCAGCAAAATGTCCAGTCATGTTCGCTCCAGCAATGGACCTAGATATGTATAAACACCCTGCAACACAGCAGAATATCAAGACTTTGATAGAAAGAGGTTGCATTTTTGTAGCACCATCTTCTGGTGAGTTGGCAAGCGGATTGTGCGGCGAAGGCAGAATGGAAGAACCTCAGAAGATTTATGAAAAAATAAAAGCTTTCTTCCAGACAAAACAGAATTTCAAAGGTAAGAAGGTGCTTATCACAGCAGGCCCTACATATGAAGCAATTGATCCAGTTCGTTTCATCGGTAATCATAGCTCAGGTCTGATGGGCATCGAAATAGCCCGAGCTTTCGCCGACCAAGGCGCAGAGGTAACTCTGGTGCTCGGACCTTCAAGCATATCGGTAAATAAAAAAAATGTTAACGTATTGCCTGTGACATCGGCTAAAGAAATGTACGATGCGGTCATGGCTTTGTTCCCTAAAACCGATATTGCGGTACTTAGCGCTGCTGTGGCTGACTTTCGCCCTGAAATAGTTGCAGATCAGAAGATAAAGAAAAATCCTGATAACGATACGTTTACTATAAAACTCGTTAAAACAGAAGATATTTTGAAGTCTGTTGGAAATGTGAGAAATGATAATCAGACAGTTGTTGGTTTTGCATTGGAAACAGAAAATGGTTTGGAAAATGCAAAGAAAAAATTGCATACCAAAAACATAGATCTTATCGTTCTTAATGAGATGAACGAATCAGGTGTGGGATTTAAGACAAAGACTAATAAAGTCTCTATCATTACAAAAGATGATAATGTGACAACATATGATCTTAAACCTAAAAATGAAGTCGCTCTGGATATATTAAACGCTATCTATCAATATATAAATTGACATATGAATAAAAAGACCTGTCTTTTATTACTCTTGTTGTGCTCTTTGTTTGGCTTGAAAACGCTTAATGCACAAGAGTTTAATATCACAGTGAATGTGTCTTCTGCACAAGTCGCTGGAACAGACCAACGTGCTTTCGAATCGCTTAAGGAAGGAATAACAAACTTTATGAATAACAGAGTTTGGACTAACCTTAAATTGGAACCAGAAGAACGCATAGAAGGCGCAATAGTGGTTAATGTTAAGAAAAAAACAGGTAATGTGATAGAGGCTGAATTGAATCTTGCACTGAGACGACCAACGTTTAAGGCAAATTATACTACACCTCTCTTTAATTATATTGATAATGATTTCTTGTTCGAATATATTGAATCTCAACCTCTTGACTTTACTGAAAATTCATATATGTCGAATCTTACGTCAACATTGGCGTTTTATGCATATTATTGCCTCGGACTTTATTTCGATTCATTCGGACTTTATGGCGGAGATCCGTTCTTTAAAGTTGCAGATCAAATAGTTACATCAGCACAAAGTGCGGAAGAATCTGGTTGGAAAGCCTTCGACGATAAGAGAAATCGCTATTGGCTTAATGAAAATATGATGAATGCTTCGTATAAGCCAATACGTCAATATGTGTATGAATATCATAGACTTGGATTGGATAAGATGTCTACAAAACAAGAAGAAGGTAAGGCTGCAATAACAAAATCATTAGAATATTTGAAACAGATTTATTCTGAACGACCAAATCTTCTATTTATACAAATTTTGAATGACACAAAACGCAACGAGTGGAAAAGCATATATTCTGAAGGAAGTCAGCAAGATAAGACAAAAGCTGTGAATATATTTAGAGAAATCGACCCATCACATGCTTCAGAATATGAGGAAATATTGTCGGGTAGAAAATAATTATGTTGCAGAAATTATCCATATCAAATTATGCTTTAATATCTTCATTATCAGTTGAATTTGATAATGGATTTTCTGTTATTACAGGTGAGACTGGCGCTGGTAAGTCAATACTTCTCGGAGCATTAGGTTTTGTCCTCGGTAATCGCGCCGACTCAAATATCCTTTTTGACGATACTAAAAAATGTATAGTTGAAGCTTCATTTGTTTTGAAAGACGAGAGATTAAAGTCTTTCTTTGAAGAAAATGATATCGATTTTGAAGAAGAATGTATTATCCGTCGCGAACTTAATCCTCAGAAAAAGTCTCGTTCTTTCGTAAATGATACTCCCGTTTCATTGCAAGTTTTAAAAGAACTCGGTTCGCATCTCGTTGATATTCATTCGCAACACGATTCTCTTTTGTTGTGCAATCCTGATTTTCAGCTTTCATTATTAGATGATGCAGCCAACAATCAAGAGCTGCTTTCTGAATATAAAAAATCATATAAAGAATATACTTCTGCCAAAAACGAATTGGAATTACTTCGTAAAAAGGCATTGAATAATATAGACGAAAACGATTATCTGAAATTCCAACTCGATGAACTCGTAAAGTCGGAACTTCAAGATAATGAATATGAAGAACTGGCTCAAAGAATAGAAATTCTTGAAAATCAAGAGGAAATAAGCCGACTACTTAATGAATCGACAATGATTCTTGAAAATAGCGAAACTTCAGTTCTTGACGGAATCAACACCTTATTATATAATGTCGATAAGTTGAAACGTTATATCTCTGAACTTGATTCTATGTCGGAACGCCTGAACTCAGTGAAGATTGAACTTAGAGACATTTGCTCCGACTTGAATAATCTTCAGGACGACTCGATGGATATTTCTTCGCTTGAAACATTGCAAGAACGTTTCGATGTGATTCAGCGTCTTATGATGAAACATCATCTTAATGATTATTCACAATTGCTTCAGCTTAGAGAAGAGATAAGACGTAAAGTCGATGAGTTTTCAAATATAGATGAAATCGTAGCTGACAAAGAAAAAGAAGTCAAGGCGATGGAAAAAGTCTTGAATCAAAAGGCTAAAGAATTGAACAAGAGACGTATTTCTGCGAAAACTGTATTTGAAAAAGATGTCACTGATGTCATTCGTCAGCTCGCGATGCCACACGGCGTGTTTGAAATTAAGATAGAAAACACGAATGAGTTGACATCAAACGGAACTGATGTTGTGACATTTATGTTTTCAGCAAATAAAGGCTATGCTCCAGAAAATATGGCGAAGGCAGCTTCTGGTGGCGAACTCTCACGTTTGATGCTTGCGATTAAGAGCATAGCAGCGAAAAACAATTACATTCCAACATTGATATTCGACGAGATTGACACCGGCGTTTCTGGTGAAGTCGCTTCTAAACTCGGCGACATCATGAAAGTGATGGGAGAGACGCTGCAGCTCGTAAGTATCACTCACTTACCACAAGTCGCAAGTAAAGCCAAGAACCATTTCTTTGTATATAAAGATATTGTTGATGAAAAGACACGTTCCAACATCAGAACTCTGAGCCGCGAAGAACGTATCATGGAAATCGCTAAGATGCTTTCCAATGCTGAAGTCACTGCCGAAGCGATGAGAGCGGCGGAAGTGCTTTTAGAGTCGTAAAGATGCAGAGACACAAAGACGCAGAGTTGAAATTAAAATAAAAAAGAGTCGTAAATTACGACTCTTTTTTTTAAAAATAAAGACGCCACAGGGGTGACGTCACTGCTTTGCGTCTTTGAGACTTTGTGTCTCTGTGACTTTATTTCTTAATGCTCAAAATCAATCCTAACACAACGCCTAAGAATGCTGCGAAAAGCACTTGGTAGTTTCCTGGTAAAAGGAATGTGATTGTGTGTGCTGGATACCAGAACAATGGAATGGTCTTCTTGAAGACGAAACCGTATTGTAAGTCCCAGTTGATTTTGTGTGCTATTGTCTCTTGGATTTTCAATCTGTTGCAGAAGAATCCTTTCAATGTTCCGCCTGTCTCAGCGATGTGGATGTCTGTCACTTTGTGGAATGTCATGAAGACAGGAGCGAAGATGGTGTTCATCAAAACGCTGACTAAGAGAGCGACGAAGACTTTGCCTCCGCTGAAATCGCCTTTGAACCAAGCGCCTGCTTCTGAAACGCCGAAGCCTTTTTCAAGTAATGTGACAGTGCCGCTCTTGAATATCGTCATTGCTGATGCGATGATGACGCCGAGGAAACCCCAGACGAGCATCTTTGGTACAAGACCGAAGCCTTTTTCAATGTAGCAACCTTTACGAATTCTTAAAGCTAACATCTCGCCGAATGTTCCCAAGATGGCGAACTTGAAGAAACTCATTATCATGCCGTGCTCGGCAGTCATTGCGTTGAACCAATCCATCGCTCCAGGAACGAAGGCGAAAGTTCCGATGACTGCCAAGACAGCTAATGTGGTAATTATATCACCTTTTTTCATCTTACTTATTTTTCAATTCTAATTCTAGCGTCAACAGCGACGACGTTCTTTGGATTACCGAGTAATGGGTTCAAGTCCATTTCAGCGATTTCTGGAGCTACCATTACCAAAGCGCTGACTCTTGCAACTTGTTCTGCGTAAATGTCAACATTAACTGGTTGTTGTCCTCTGACGCCTTCCAAAATCTTGTAACCGCGTAACTTAGTCAACATGTCTTTAGCTTCGCATTTTGTGATAGGTGCGATAGCATTTTGAACGTCTTTCAATACTTCGATGAAGATACCGCCTAAACCGAAGAATACTTGGTGACCGAATTTTTCGTCACGGATAGCACCGATGTAAACTTCTGTGCCGTCGAGCATTGGATACATTTCAACAGCGTATGTTTCTGGGATAGCCATCAAGCGGTCGAATTCTCTGTCGACTGTTTCGATGTCGCGAACGTTCAATGTAACGCCGCCAACGTCTGACTTGTGAAGAGGACCGACGACTTTCATAACGAGTGGATAACCAACTTCGTTAGCGAAGTCTAATGCTTGTTGTTTTTGGTCAACGACGCGGATTTGTTTTTGAGCTATACCTGCTGCGTCTAACAATTCGAAGATTTCATCTGGTCCGATGTAACCGTTTTCGCAGTTGTCGATGACTTTGCGGATTCTTGCTTCGTCAACTTTTGGAAGTTCAACGACTTCAGCTTGTGGTTTTGGAGTGTGATAAATCTTGCACAATGCATTGCCGAAGATACATTCTTCTGGGAAGTTGATTCTGCCTTTATTTGTAATGAAATCGTTGATTTCGTCTTTTACGTTGATGATTGAAGGAAGGATAGGGAAGATAGGCTTTTTGCAAGTCTTCATCTTTTCGTTCAAAACTTCGTAAACTTCCCAGTTAGGGAACAAACCTGGAGAACCGAAGATGACGCACATACAGTCGATGTTGTCAAAGTCGTTTTCGCAAGCGTCGATGATGTGGCCGAGTTGTTCTGCTGTACCTGTTGCCAAGAAGTCGATTGGGTTACCTACTGAAGAACCTGGGAATAATTTTGCCAAAAGTTCGTCAGCTTTAGGACCTTCGATGTGAGGAACGTCCATGCCGCCGTTTGAGAGAACGTCAGTCAACATAACTGCAGGACCGCCAGCGTGTGTGATGACAGCGACGTTTTTACCTTTTACTTCTGGGTGCATGAAGATAGCGCAAACTGTTGTCAACTCTTGACGGTTGTGGCAACGTACGATACCTGCTTTGCGGAATAATGCGTCAACTACAGAATCGTCTGTTGCGAGAGCGCCAGTGTGTGATGAAGCAGCACGGCTACCAGCAGCTGAACCGCCTGACTTGATAGCAGCGATGCGGCAACCTTTGTTGATGAGTGAACGTGAGTGTTTCAACAATTTTTGTGGGTTGCCAATCTTTTCCATGTATATCATGATGACGCGAGAACTTGTCTCAGGGTCGAATGTTGTGTCTAAGTGTTCGAGAACGTCTTCGATACCGACTTGTGCTGAGTTACCTACAGCCCAAACGCTGTTGAAAGTAAGACCGTTTGTCATACCGTATTCTTTGATGAA
>JAZLAL010000141.1:0-26864 GCA_045613185.1 Bacteroidales bacterium
TGCTAAGACTTCACGCGAAGTTGTTGTCAACATCGGATTCAAATCAGATGGTGTTATCCCAGTATCAGAATTCCGTCACAATCCTAACTTAAAAGTTGGTGACAAGATCGAAGTTTACGTAGAAAACCAAGAAGGCATCAACGGCCAATTAGTTTTATCACACAAGAAAGCTCGTATCTTGAAATCATGGGATCGCGTTAACGAAGCATTCGACAAACAAGAAATCGTTCAAGGTTTCGTTAAAAGCCGTACAAAAGGTGGCTTAATCGTTGACGTATTTGGCATCGAAGCATTCTTGCCAGGTTCACAAATCGACGTTAAACCTATCCGCGACTACGATGTATTCGTAAACAGCATCATGGAATTCAAAGTTGTTAAAATCAACCAAGAATACAAAAACGTTGTTGTTTCTCACAAAGCTCTTATCGAAGATGAAATCGAACAACAAAAGATGGAAATCATCGGTAAACTTGAAAAAGGTCAAGTTCTTGAAGGCGTCGTGAAGAACATCACATCATACGGTGTATTCATCGACTTAGGCGGTGTTGACGGTTTAATCCACATCACAGACCTTTCATGGGGCCGCATCAACCACCCAGAAGAAATCGTTAAACTCGACGAACAAATCAAAGTTGTTATCCTCGACTTCGACGACAATAAAAAACGTATCGCTCTCGGCTTGAAACAACTCACAGCTCATCCATGGGACGCTTTAGATCCTAACATCAATGTTGGTGACGTTGTTAAAGGTAAAGTTGTTGTTATCGCTGACTACGGCGCATTCATCGAAATCGCTCCTGGCGTAGAAGGTTTAATCCACGTTTCAGAAATGTCATGGTCACAACACTTACGCACAGCTCAAGACTTCTTGAAGATCGGTGACGAAGTAGAAGCTAAAGTTTTGACATTAGACCGCGAAGAACGCAAGATGTCATTGGGTATCAAACAACTCATCCCAGATCCATGGGCAAACATCAAAGAACGTTACGCTATCGGTTCAAAACAAACAGCTACAGTTCGCAACTTCACTAACTTCGGTATCTTCGTAGAATTAGAAGAAGGCGTTGACGGTTTAATCCACATCTCTGACCTCAGCTGGTCAAAGAAAATCAAACACCCAGCAGAATTCACAAAGATTGGTGACACAATGGACGTTGTTGTTCTCGACATCGATGAAGAAAACCGCCGTCTCAGCTTAGGTCACAAACAACTTGAAGAAAATCCATGGGATGTATTCGAAAGCATCTTCACAATCGGTTCAATCCAACAAGGTACTATCATCAGCTCAGGTGATAAAGGCGTTGTAGTTTCATTGCCTTACGGCGTTGAAGGTTTCTGTCCAAATCGTCACCTCAAGAAAGAAGACGGTTCAAACGCTAAGATGGACGAAACAATCGACTTCAAAGTTATCGAATTCTCAAAAGAAAACAAGAAGATCATCCTTTCTCACTCACGTATTTGGGAAGATAAAGTAGCAGTTGAACGCGAAGCTGAAGTTGAAGCAAAAGACAAAGCAGCTAAATCAACAAAACGCGCTGTTAAACAAATCAACGACAATGTTGAACGCACTACTTTAGGTGACTTAGACGTTTTCGCAGAATTGAAAGAGAAAATGGAAGCACAAGAAAAAGGTGAATAATTAAATTAAACATCTTTATATGAAAAAATCCTCCGAGAAATCGGGGGATTTTTTTTGGCTATTGACCATTGACTTTTGACTGTTGAACTTTTTTTTTAAAAGTCACCAAGACGCCGAGACTCCAAGTTGCTAAGTTGCTTAGTTTCTGAGTCTATGAGTCTATGGGTCTATAAGTCTGAGTTCATATTTCTGAGGTTCCGCGGTGCCTGAGCCTGTCGAAGGCTGGCGGTGGTAGAGACGCGTCAATGCGACATGCCATAAAACGCATTGACACGTCTCAAAAATAATAAAACATTCTCAATTTCTATGAGACGTGTCAATGTTTATTTATTTTTTTTGCAGGATACATTGACGCGTCTCTACAAATTTCCGACATTCAATATTTTCAATTTTCAATTAAAAAAAGAGTGTCACCCTTATCTGAGCAACACCCTAATTATGCATTATGAATTATGCATTATGAATTGATTTAACCGCTTTTATTCTAAGACTGGGCGCACACTCCGTCCCCAATAACGTCCACCTGTAGAGACGCTATAACCACTATATTCGAAACTAAATTTGAATCCGAAACCGTATGCTGAGACTTCATAGCCAGAGTCCTCGGCATATGTAGAAGTCCAATATCTACCATAAGTTCCTTCGGTGTTGTCGTAGATGAATTCATCTATAAAACCAGCAGCAGGAAGGAATATGCTGTTACCATTGGGTCCTTCTACATTATAGCCGTTAACGCCGTTCTGTGTTGTCCATGTCCATGTGCATTCTGCTTCTAACTCGCAACACTCACCATATGTCGGCATTCTCCAATTTCCGCCCCAATTAGCTCGTGCCACATCGTATTGTGGTGTAAGATTGCCATCGTAACCTATGATACCTTGTTCTATCAACTTTGACCTAGTAAGTTCCCATGTTAGGCAGTTATCTTCTGTATATGTTTCTTTTGTAGTCGTTTCTCCCCATGCAAAATAGTCACCGTATTCTTCTGGCATTGTAGCTCCTACATTACATGTTGCCCATTTCACGCTTAAACCTAAGTCAACGTATTCGTGATTTAAGGTTGTAAAACTTACTTCCGGGCCATAACCAGCAACACCATTTGCATTTACAGCATATGCTCTTACGTAATATGTGGTATTATGTTCTAAACCTGTAATGTTTGAAATATAGGAACCTAAACCGCTACCATCTTTTGTAGTAAAATCAAGAACTGTTGGATTACCGCTTATATTCCAGCATACACCTCTTTCAACAACAGCGGCACCTCCACCGTCTGATATTCCACCACCACATTTTGCCGAGTTAACTGTTATTTCTGTAACCTCTGCTGTTATAACAACAGGTCCTACAGGTTGTTCAGGTTCAATTGGAGTTTCTGGGTCCTCAGGTTGCTCTGGGTTCTCTGGTTGTTCTGGTTGTTCAGGATTCTCTGGGTCCTCAGGCTGCTCTGGGTTCTCTGGGTTTTCAGGTTGTTCTGGATTTTCTGGGTCCTCAGGCTGTTCTGGATTCTCTGGTTCCTCAGGTTGTTCTGGTTCCTCAGGCTGTTCAGGATTCTCTGGTCCCTCAGGTCCCTCTGGCTCCTCTGGTTCCTCTGGTTCCTCTGGGATAACTTCTAATGTTGTAAAACTTTTCTCGTCCCCATAACTCGTTCCCATTTCATTGGTAGCGTATGCTCTTACGTAGTATTGGGTATTGGGAACGAGATTTGAGAATGCAATCTCATAGCTTCCAAGTCCGCCTTCTATGTCTTTTACACTAAAATCAAGAATTGTAGGTGTTCCATCTGTGCTCCAGCAAACGCCGCGTTCTGTCACTTCTGCTCCACCATCGGCTGTAACTTGACCGACAATTTTAGCAGTTGTCTGCGTAATCTCTCCAACAGATTTTGTCACAACCGTTGGTTTTTCTACTTCTGGCTTACATGAGAATAATATCATCGTAAGCGCAACTAAAAATAATGATAGCTTTTTCATGATAATATTTATTTAAAGATTAGATTTCTTTTGCTGTGAGCAATGAGCAGTGAGCAATGGCAAATGCAAAGCGTGACGACACACTTTGTACAATTTCGTTAAATAAGATTTTTGTAAATTAAATTTCGGTGTTTTGCTCAGCAGCCAACGGGGGGGGTAATTGTAATGTATGTCAATGCGTTACATAAGCAACATTTGCTTAAGTTCTCTTCTACTCTATTTAAAACTACGCTTGACATTACATTCCGTTTGAGGTTGCTAATATAGAACTTTTTTTTTAAAACTAAGAACCTTGAACTAAAAACTAAGAACTTTTTTAAAAGTCACCGAGACTCCAAGACACTGAGTTGCTGAGTCGCTGAGTCTATGAGTCTATGAGTCTATAAGTCTGAGTCAGAGTCAACAGTCAACGGTCAATGGTCAATGGTCAACAGTCAACATTTTCCTCAAAAAAATTAAACTTTAATGTTGCCTATTTAAAAGTTTGTCTGTACCTTTGTAACATGAATAAGATTTTGTTGAATGTAATAGGAATAACGTATAGTCAGTCGCAAAGCGGCGCCTATGCTTTGTTGTTGGAAGTAAAGGGCGAGCAGACGCGCCTTCCTATCATTATCGGCGAGACCGAAGCGCAGTCAATAGCAATTGCCTTAGAAGGTCATAAAACATCAAGACCTCTCACCCACGACTTATTCAAATCTTTCGCAAAATCATTCGACATCAATATTACAGAAGTCGTAATCAACAGATTCAAAGACGGCTTGTTTTATTCAGAACTTCACTGCGTTAAAGACGGTGAAGAAACCATCATCGACGCTCGCACATCAGACGCTGTAGCATTAGCACTGCGCTTCGACGCTACAATATATGCTAACAGCCAAGTCGTTGAAGAAGCAGGAATCATTATGGATGACATCGACTTGGACGATGACGACAATGACTTTGACGCTGACACTGACACTGACGCTGACACTGACTTTGAAAGATATGATATAAAAGAATTGGAACATCTTTTAAGAGAAGCTATTGAAGTTGAAGATTACGCTAAGGCTTCTGTCTTGAGAGATATTATTAACGACAAAAAGCAAAGACAATGAAACAATATTTAGATTTATTACAGCATATTATCGACAAGGGTTTTCAAAAAGGTGACAGAACTGGTACCGGAACAAAGAGCGTCTTCGGTTACCAGATGCGTTTCAACCTTGAAGAAGGCTTTCCTCTTCTGACTACAAAAAAGGTTCACCTCCGTTCGATAATCCATGAGTTGCTGTGGCTCATCAACGGCGACACTAACATCAAATATCTGCACGACAACAAAGTCAGCATCTGGGACGAATGGGCTGACGAAAACGGTGACCTCGGTCCTATCTACGGCGCACAATGGCGCAACTGGAACAATGAAGGCATCGACCAAATCGCCGACTTGATTGATTCTATCAAGAACAATCCTAACAGCCGCCGTCATATCGTGACAGCATGGAACCCAAGCGTGCTCCCTGACGAGAAATCGAAAGACTTCGCACAGAATGTCGCTGACGGAAAAGCAGCGCTCCCTCCTTGCCACGCTTTCTTCCAATTCTATGTTGCAGACAATAAATTATCTTGTCAGTTATATCAAAGAAGCGCCGACGTATTCCTCGGCGTGCCTTTCAACATCGCATCGTATTCATTATTGACAATGATGATTGCTCAGGTATGCGGTCTCGGCCTCGGCGACTTCGTCCACACTTTCGGTGATGTACATATTTATAATAATCATATCGAGCAAGTGAAGTTACAGCTCAGCCGCGAGCCTCGTCAACTTCCAACGATGAAGCTCAACCCTGAAGTAAAAAGCATATTCGACTTCAAATACGAAGACTTTAAATTAGAAGATTATAATCCACACGATGCCATCAAGGCTGACGTGTCTATTTAAGAAATATTAAAATATTAAGCATATGAAGCCAAAGATTTCAATCGTGGTAGCGATGGCAAAGAACAGAGCTATCGGCAAGAACGGCCAATTATTATGGCACATCTCTAACGACCTCAAGCACTTCAAAAAAGTGACATCAGGAAAATGCGTCATTATGGGACATAACACTTACGTCTCATTGCCAGGACAAAAAGCATTGCCTAACAGACGTAACGTCATCATTTCAGACAGACTCGATTCTGCTCCAGAAGGCTTTGAATTGGCAACATCAATTCCAAAGGCAATGGAACTCGTACAAAACGAAGCCGAGATATTCATCATGGGCGGCGGAATGATTTACGAACAATTCTTAAGCAAAGCCGACACATTATATCTCACAAGAGTTGAAAAGGAATTCGAAGCTGACACATACTTCCCTATCGTAAACTTTGAAGAATGGGAATTAACTGAATTAGAAGTCATCGACGACGATCCACAAGTCGACTATTCATACAGATTCGAAACTTGGGAAAGAAAATAATTCAGTTAGTAGTTAGTTAGCTAACTTTAAATTAAAAAAACCGACCATTATTAAATGATCGGTTTTTCTTTTTCCAGAATTCCTGAATTCCTTTATTTAGTGAACTATCGAAACGCGTTTTGTTGTTTCATATTCATCTGTAACGACATGAATCATATAGATTCCTGCTGGGAATTCGTTAACATCAATAACCATATTGTCGTCATTAACTGATGTTTCATAAACTACTTGACCCATTACATTAGAGATAGAAACTCTTTCAATATTTTGAGCGTTGACAGTAATCTTTTCGTTAGCTGGATTTGGATATATTCCAATATTTTGTTCAGCATCATCTTCTACACCAGTTTCAGAATAGAAGAATTTAAGCATATATTCATCTTTATTAGCTTTTGTTGCAGCTGGAGCTGACAAGCAGTCGATGTTTTGATAATAAGCTTGAACTTTATAGAAATACCATGTATCCATTTGGCTTACGCTGTTATCAGTATATTCTGTTTTTCCTGGAGCCAAAACTTTAACTCTCATCCATTCGCCATCTTCACCAACTTTTCTCATTACATAATAGCCTGTAAGTCCTGTTGATTCAGCTGGTTTATCCCATGTAATAATAGGCTTAAACGCTTGTGAAAGAGTATATTTAAGATTTGTTGCAGGAGCACAATTTTCTGTCAACACAGCACAAGCTTCATTTGATTCTTTTGTATCACCGCCATCAAACATCGCTGTTACAGTATAGCAATGGCCGCCATGAGGAACGTCTGTATCTGTATAAGTTGTCTTACGAGTGAGAGCAACAAGGACACCATCACGATATACATTATAGCCGTAATGATTTCCACCTATACCAGACCAATTCAACACTACTCCATTGTCTTGTACTTTACATACTAAGTTATAAGGATTTTCATTAGGGATTTCATATCCGCAAGTATTCACTGTATCTTTAAATACACCTTTTTGCAATCCGTTTGATGCGCCATTATAGCTAAATACTGTATTACCTTCATTATCTTTAAGAATCAATGTAAGTGTATATGTTGGTTGGCTTGCGTCAGCAGGATTCCACATAAATTTAACATCGCCGTAAGGAATATCCAAATCGAATGTTGTCAATGTTGAATTTTCAGTTGTTTTCTTTGTAACCACAGCTCCTGCTCTATCTATGACAGATACATAAGCGCCTCTCATACCTTGGAATGCTGATGATTGAAGCATCAATTGCCATTTACATGTTGGACCGAATCCAATGCTTTCAACTCTTGCGATTTTACCGTGAGCTCCGTTAACAACAGCATAGACTGAATATTCAAAATAGCTAAAGCAAGGAACTGCGTTATCTACATACGATACTGTTTCACCTGGTTTCAAGTCTGTCATTTCATGGATAACCTTACCATTTCTTTCAATAACTATTTTATCGATATTCTTTATTGAGCTTGAACCGTTCAATGTGTATGTTGGGTTTTTCCATGTAAGTTTAGCTGACAATTTATTGTCACCTGCAGGTGTTGCTACGAAGTTTTTAGGAGCTTCCATTGTACTTTGATAAATGCTATTTGGCATGATATCGAAGATAGCACCCACGTCATTAGGATAATCAGTAGCTGTTGAAGCGTAGAATCCGTCGCCTGAGCCTGACCAGCCATAATTATAGTGGAACAATCCGTTTTCATCCATACCATCACATACGAAAGCGTGACCGCCACCATCTTTTGAAGTACCAGAATAGAAAATAGGACGACCCATTTCAATAGCTTCTCTAATATATGACTCCCAAGTTTGAGCTGGAACTGATCTTGCTCTGAAGCTGCTCTTTGCATATCCGAAATATGTATTCAATGCATAAGGGACATCTATTGAATATGCACCGCTACCTGATCCGTCATCATCATACATCATTTCAACAGAAACGCCACAGTGATAACCTAATAAAGCTACAGCTTCAATTTGTTCTTGTGGAGAGTTTTTGTTGATTTGATATGGCATATTTGCCCAGTCGTATGTTGTTGCGCCAAAGTTTGCTGATTGTTCTGGATAACCATATTGGTCCATAGCTGGTTTATATGTATGAGAACCAGAACCTTGTGTTGGATGTTCCCAATATTTCATGATTTGAGACATTGCTGTTGCAACACAACCTACAACTGCTTTACCATTTGATGCAAATGGTTTATTCAAATCTGGGCAGTAGTAGTTGTATGGCCATGATTGGTCCCATGATGTTGGGCACAAAGGTCCAATTTTAACGCCTCTTTCCTGTGGTCTCAACTTACCTGTTTTTGTAAGTGCATCCCATTCTGATTTGACATACGCTGGTGCTTCAACAGCTGTACTCATTGCATAAGATATCGATTCTTGATAGTCTTCCATCATAAAGCCTAATCCTGGTGCAATGTTTTCTGTTTCAAAAATACCATTTTCAGAATAACCAAGAATTGGTCTTACAACATCCGTTGCAGATACCATAACGAAACCATAATCAGATACGTTAAACACATAGAAACATGGCTCGCCAGATTCTGACTTCATTGTATAAACCAAATCTAGTTCATTGTTTTCTTTTTGTTCAAAATTGGCTTTAACGAATTTATGTCCGTATTCTCTTGCCATGTTAACATCGAGATTATCGGCAAAAAGTGAATTAAAAGCCAACAAAACAGCAACTAATAAGAATGATTTTTTCATTTGTGTGTTGTTTATTAATATTCAATTTTGTTAGTTTGCAAATTTAATATTTTTTCCAATAAGTATCATATATTTTTTTGACTACTTACTTACGCTTATTCTTCGTGTAAAGTTACCGTTTTTCGAAGAAACTTTAAGCATATAAATTCCATTCATTAAATCACTTACATCAATATCGCATTCATCTGCATCTACACTTACATCCATAACTTTTTGTCCAACGACATTGAACACTGTAACATTTGTCAAGCCTTCTGCAAAAACATTCAATCTTTCCGATGCTGGATTTGGATAAACTATTGCACTCACGACATTCTCATCAATAGAAAGCACTTCAACCATTACATAATCAGAATTATAATCTTCTGTAACAGCTGGCATAGATTCACAATCTGCATTATATGCTGTCACTTGGTAATAATAAAAACCATTAATATTATTAGCATCAAAATATTGATTTTCTGAAGATTCCACACTTCCGACCTCTTCATAATCTTCATTATTCTTACTTCTATATATTTTGTAAGATTCTGGTGCACCAACTTTTTCCCAAGAAATCATAACTCCTTCTTTTCCATCCACTATCATGAATTCTGCCGCAAGTTTTTCTGGAGCCTTGCAATTCTCACAACTATTATTTCCAGAATATATTTCACCTTCTTGCAATTCCGATGACGAGCCTGAATATTCGTAGACGATTTCACCTTCAGAATTCTTAATTTTTATTGACATTGAAGAAAGCTTCATTTTTGGAGCTGTCCACTCAAAAGAAACTTTGCCCTCTGGAATCTGCATTAATAAATTAATAGGTGTAGAGTTTTCTACTGTAATTTCGTCAAAGACATTACCATCACTCAACACTTTCAAAGATGCGCCATTCCAGCCTTGATAACTTGTTGTTGACGCTGTAATATTCCAAGAACATGTCGGTCCATACAACAAGGCAGCCTCGCCCCAACGTCCTGTAATACCATTACTTACAGCGTATGCAGTATAATTGTATGTTCCATATTCTCCTACTTCATCTTCAAAGATAACGACAGAACCTGGTTCAACATTTTCTTTAGAGAACACTTCCTTGTTATTTCTCAAAACGACTATCTTATCTATTGATTCCAAGGCTTCGTCCAAATCAGACAATTCTGGAGCATAAACCTTTACGACACCTTTTTTCGAATAAACAGTCTTCACCTCTGTTTCGATGAGAGGTGCTTTTGGCATACATTTATGCGCATAATCAGGAACGACATCGAATATAGCTCTCTGATTTACATTATAATCTGCACCTTGAGGATTAAGAGCATCTATAGCGAAATTGCCATTTGATATTCCAGACCATCCCCAGTTAAAGTGAAAATAACCATCCTCCGTATATCCGTCACACAAGAAAGCATGACCTCCGCTAATCTGACTTGTTCCTGCATAAAACACTGGGAATCCTTGATCCAAATTATTTATCAGCAAATTCTTCCAATCTTCAAGTTCATATTGATCGCGATACAAGTGGCGCATATTTGCTGTATAGCTGAAATACTTTTTCATTGCTGAAGGAACCATTTCTGAATATCCGGAACTAGCTGCAGGACCATACTTCATATCAATGCTAACGCCGCAATGATACATCAAAAGAGCGATTGCCTCTATTTCTTTTTTTGGTGAGGAGCTAAAGATCTCTTTTGGCATATTAGCCCAATCGTATGTTGTTTCAGAAAAATAAGCTGTCTGTATCGGATAGCCTTCTGGTATATAAGAATGTGAACCTTGACCTTTTTCTGGATAGTTCCAATATTTCATAATCATCGCCATTACGTCAGCAGCGCAACCAACATAAGCACGACCACCAGGGCCACCTTTTTCTGTTGGACAGAAATAATTGTATGGATAAACCTGATTCCACGACAAGTCCACCAATGGTCCTGCCGACTTACCAAGACTTCTATCTGCAACGACGCCTCTTGTTCTGACTAAATTCCACTCCTCCTCTATTGCCTGCTCAGCAACCAAATCATTTACAATAGCATACGAAATAGCATTTTTGTAATGTTCTAAATAATAAGCCATAGATGGCAAAATATCATTCACGTCAATGCAACCCTCATCGGAATATGCAAGAATAGGCTTTGCTCTATCATCAGCAGAAACGATATAATAGCCTCTATCTTCAACATTAAAGATATAGAGACAAGCATTTCCATTGTCATCACTTATCGTCAAAACATGTTTTGAGTCTTGGAATCCTCTCAACGACTGCATGTTTTTTCTAACAAATTTTTCCCCGATAGACTTTGCCGAATTAACATCGACAGGCTTTGCAAACATCTGTCCTACAGACATTAACGCAATCAAAGTTACAAGTACAACTTTCTTCATTTTTATGATATTTTTAATTATTTTTTTCACGATTTATGAATTAAATCAAGTTTTCTGTTTCTTCTTCTTTGCAGCAGGAAACAATACATTATTTAATATAAGCCTATAACCTGGCGAGTTAGGATACATATCCAATTCTGTCGGAGGATCACCTACAAGATGCTGATAATCTTCTGGATCATGACCGCCATAGAATGTAAAGAATCCGTTGCCAAAATTACCATGAATATATCTGTCTTCGTTCAATGCCGCATTATCGCCGAGCACAACAATGCTAGGTTTCACATAACGTTTATCAAAAGCCGTCGTTTGTCCCATGAATCCTTTTATCAATCTTTCATGCGACTGGGTCAACATTGTCGGGACCGGATCCCATTTCGCAGAGAAATCGAAGAGAAGGAAATAATCGTTGTTTTCTTTCACCGACTTTGAACGATTCAAGGTAACATCGATATCAGATATCTCGTATTCCTGAGGATTTGTCGACACCGAGAAATCAGTAAAAGCGAAGCAATTATCATAATTCAATCTTTGCGGATCGCCAGGTGTTATGGCATCACCGTCGAACATCACGTCGCAAATATCCAAGCCATCGGCGGCAAGAGCAACATCGAAGCTATCTGGCGCCGAACACATTGAAAAGAGATAACCGCCGCCAGCGACGAAGTCGCGAATCTTTTTCACCACGGCGAGCTTCAGCTGCGACACCTTACTATATCCATAACGTTCAGCCGTTTCTTGCTGTTTCTTCACATCTTCCTGATACCAAGGATAATTGCGATAACGAGCCCAGAACTTACCAAATTGACCTGTAAAATCTTCGTGATGCATGTGTAGCCAATCATAAGTAGGAAGAACGCCTTCCATCACTTCGTCGTCATAAATAATGTCGTAAGGAATTTCCGCATAAGTGAGAGCCATAGTCACCGCATCGTCCCAAGGCAATATCGTTTTTGGAGCATATACAGCAAGACGCGGCACTTTCTGCAGTTTCATCTCATCCATATTAACGTCAGGAACAGCTATCTCGGCGAGTATGCCTTCTGCCTGCACATCAGCAATGACCTGAAAAGACACATTGCGCAGTTTACACTCACGCTCGAACATATCGTGATACGGAATAAGATAACTGCCGCCTTTATAATTAAGCAGCCAGCTTATCTCCACTTCTCGTTCCAAAACCCAATACGCCACACCATACGCCTTCAGGTGATTTGTCTGCGTCTCATCCATCGGAATGAGTATATAAGCGGCATTGAGCTTTGTTATTGAAAATAAAATCAATAATATTAATATGTATCTTTTCATCTCTATATAAAATCGTTTGCAAAGATAAAAAAATTTAGATACGGCTCATAGCTCACTGCTCATAACATCAAACCCAAAAAAATAAATTTTATTCATTAGTATTTTTGAATATTATTTTATTATTTTTGCGCTCAAGAAAAATTAACTCAATAAAATATAACTATGGAAAATACAGAAAATTTAAAGAAAACCGTTTTTAACGAAATGCACCGTGAAATGGGCGCTAAAATGGTTCCTTTCGCAGGCTTCGACATGCCAGTTCAATTTGAAGGCGTTAACATTGAACACGAAACAGTTCGTAAAGGTGTTGGAGTTTTTGACGTATCACATATGGGTGAATTCCGCGCTAAAGGTCCTAAAGCTTTCGCATTCGTACAACGTTGCACAACAAACGACGTAGCAGCTTTGACAGACGGTAAAGTTCAATATACATGCTTGCCAAATGGCAAAGGCGGTATCGTTGACGATATGTTAGTCTACCGCGTTGCTGAAGACGAATATTTCATGGTTCCTAACGCAGCTAACATCGACAAAGACTGGGCATGGATGGCTGCAATAGCTGAAGAAATGGGCATGGAACTCGGCGTTGAATTCGTAAACGAAAGCGACCAATGGTCACAACTCGCAGTTCAAGGTCCTTTGGCACTCAAAGCTATGCAAAAGCTCACAGCAACAACTGTTGAAGATATGGAATACTACACATTCAAAATCTTAGAATTTGCTGGTGTAAAAGACGTTATCTTCTCAACAACAGGTTACACTGGTTCAGGCGGCTGCGAAATCTACATGCCAAATGATGCTGCTATCGAAATCTACAAGAAAGTTCTCGAAGCTGGTGCTGAATTCGGCATCAAACCTGCAGGTTTAGGTTCACGCGACACATTACGTCTTGAAATGGGATTCTGCTTATACGGCAACGACATCTGCGACACTACATCTCCAATCGAAGCTGGTTTAGCATGGATCACAAAATTCGTTGACGGCAACGACTTCATCGACCGTGAATACAACGAAAAACAAAAGGCAGAAGGCGTTACACGTCAATTACGCGCTTTCGAAATAACAGGCAAAGGTATCGCTCGTCACGGCTACGAAATCTGCGACGCAGAAGGCAACGTAATCGGCGAAGTTACTTCAGGCACAATGGGACCATCTGTAAAGAAAGCCATCGGTATGGGTTATGTAGCAAAATCACACTGCAAGTTCGGCAACGAAATCTTCATCAAAGTGAGAGAAAAACTCATCCCTGCAACAATAGTAAAACTTCCTTTCTACAAAGGTGAATAACTCAAATATAAAAAAAAAGGAGGGTTCGAAATTTTTGAACCCTCCTTTTTTTTTATATTTGCAAAAAAATCGCAATGGATCAAGCTTTATTCATATTAATATTAGGAACATTAGTATTTGCAGCACACTGGTTTGCCGAAATATTCAGTAAGAAAAGAATTCCAGATGTGTTATTACTTATGTTCATCGGCATCATTATCGGGCCATTATTAAAACTCATTGATGCTGAAAAGTTAAGCACAATAGGAAGTATCTTCGGGCAACTCACGCTTGTAATCCTTTTATTTGAAAG
The DNA here is from genome assembly GCA_045613185.1 of Bacteroidales bacterium. Taxonomy (GTDB): domain Bacteria; phylum Bacteroidota; class Bacteroidia; order Bacteroidales; family F082; genus Limimorpha. The sequence goes on from JAZLAL010000141.1 coordinate 13,999, forward strand.
CGGAACAGAGCTATCATTCAAAACCTTAGCCGACTCCATCAAAAACACCATCACTTTAACAATAGTGAATTTCCTTTTCACATTTGCAGCAATCGGGTTATTAGGCTGGCTTGTGTTAGGTATGAATCCAGGAATAAGCTTCATGTTAGGCGCGGCCTTAGGAGGCTCCTCTTCCGCAGTCGCGATTCCTTTGGTAAAACAAATCAGCATTGGTGAAAAAAGCAAAACGATACTAATTCTAGAATCGGCATTCAGCGCAATTTTATGTATCGTCGTAACATTAGCGATTTTTGAATCATACAAATATGGAGAATTCAGAATTGGAATCATTTTCGGACAAGTATTCTCCTCATTCTTGCTAGCATCATTGATAGGCGTAACAGGCTCTATATTCTGGTCTATGGTTTTAGATAAAGTCAGAACCATCAACAACTCCATCTTCACCACCCCTGCATTCGTTTTTATAATATACGGAATCAATGAATTATTAGGATACAGCGGAATCATTTCTGCACTCGCCTTCGGAATCGGATTAGCCAATATGGAAACCATTCACGACAAATGGCTAAAGAAATTCTCCGACAGAAAACCTACCCTACTCAACCCAATGGAAAAAACATTGTTCAGCGAGCTAGTCTTCTTGATGAAAACATTCTTCTTTGTTTATGTCGGTATCTCAATAAAATTCGACAGTTTCATATCATTATTAATAGGACTCGGCATTTCCTTCTTAATGATAATATTAAGAATGTGGGTTGTAAGAGTGTCATTACCATCAGACATAAGAGGTATTAGCAGAAAAGACAGAGCGTTTTTATCAATGATGATACCAAGAGGACTTGCAGCCGCCGTTCTTGCCACCATGATTTCACAATCAGGATTAGTAGGTTCTGAAAGAGTAAGCAATATCGTTTTCTCTGTGATATTCTTTACAATCATATTCACATCTATATTAGTTCCATTACTTGAAAAATCAGAAAAATTCAGAAAGATATACACCAAAATAATCAATTTCCCTAGTTTCAAAAAAGTTGAAGACGACTTTGACGATTTTGAAGAAGAAAACAACAGCGTATCTGTCCAAGAAAAATCACAAGATACAACCAGTTATAAGGCAGCAATCAGCGATGATGATGATGTACCTAATATCTTTTTGTAAAGTTGAAAATTGAAAGTTTAGAGTTTAATAGTTGTGAGGTAATGAAGTAATGAAGTTTAGTAAAATCAATTCACCTGCTCACAGCTCATAGTTCAAAACCCACTGCCTACGATATTATTTCAGTATAAATCAACAAGTTAAAATCAAAGAATATTATTTTTTAAAATTTATCGAAAAAAGTTTTTTTCAAACAAAAAAAATAGTATCTTTGCAGTCCGAAAAGAAAGAAGTAAAAAGAAAAGATATGTATTTAACTGCAGAAAAGAAATCAGAATTTTTCAGTGCATATGGTAAAAATGCACAAGACACAGGTTCAGCAGAAGGACAAATTGCATTGTTCACTTTCAGAATCAAGCACTTAACAGAACACATGAAGCAAAACAAAAAAGACGTTGCTACAATGCGTTCATTAGTTCGTCTCGTAGGTAAAAGAAGAAGACTTCTTGATTACTTAAAGAAGAACGACATCGAAAGATATCGTACTATCATCAAAGAATTAGGTATTAGAAAATAATAGCGTATTATACGTGATAGCAAAAAAAAGGCAATGTAAGATTGCCTTTTTTTTGCGTATATTTTATTTTCATGCCATCCAACTTATTAATAATAACTAAAAAGACGAAAAAAAATGGGTCCTGAAGGAATCAAACAAACCATCCAACTCGGTAACGAAACAATCACAATAGAGACAGGTCGTTTAGCAAAACAAGCTGACGGTTCAGCAGTCGTAACATGCGGCAAGACAATGTTGTTAGCAACAGTTGTTTCAGCAAAAGATGCAAAAGACGATGTTGACTTCTTACCTCTCTCAGTCGATTATAAAGAAAAATATGCCGCTACAGGTAAATTCCCTGGCGGTTTCTTCAAACGCGAAGGCAAACCATCTGACTATGAAATCTTAATCTCTCGTTTAGTTGACAGAGCTTTGAGACCATTGTTCCCAGATGACTATCACGCAGAAACACAAGTACAGATTTCACTCATCTCCGGTGAAGTCGGAGTATTGCCAGATGCATACGCAGCTCTTGCAGCTTCAGCAGCTCTCGCAGTATCAGACATCCCATTCAACGGACCAATCTCTGAAGTACGCGTAGCTTACATCAACGGCGAATACGTCATCAACCCAAGAGAAGAACAACTCAAAGACGCAGACCTCGAACTCATGGTAGCTGCTTCAATGAAAGACATCTGCATGGTTGAAGGTGAATCAAAAGAAGTTTCTGAAGAAGTTATGCTCAACGCTTTGAAAGCAGCTCATGACGCTATCAGAGTACACTGCCAAGCTCAAATAGAACTCGCAGCAAAAGTTGAGAAAGCACAAACAAAACGCGAATACTGCCACGAAAATAACGACGAAGCTTTAAGAGCTGACATGATGGAAAAATTATACAAACCATGTTACGACTTCGCTCTTACAGGCAACGCTAACAAACACGAACGCGAAGCTAACTTCAGCGCTATCCTCGACTCTTACCTCGCTAACTTCAGCGAAGAAGAACTCGCAGAAAAAGCATCATTAGCAAAACGTTACTTCCACGATATTCAACGTAAAGCTGTCCGCGACGCTATCTTAATCGAAAGAAAGAGATTAGACGGACGTAGATTAGACCAAATCCGTCCTATCTGGACAGAAGTTGACGTTCTTCCTTCAACACACGGTTCAGCTATCTTCACACGCGGTGAAACACAAGCTCTCGTAACAGTTACATTAGGAACAAAACTCGATGAGCAAACAATAGACGGAGCTGTTGTAACAGGTACATCTAACTTCATGTTACATTACAACTTCCCTAGCTTCGCAACAGGCGAATGCAAACCAAGCCGCGGCGTTAGCCGTCGTGAAATCGGTCACGGCAACCTCGCTGAAAGAGCTCTCAAATCAATGATTCCAGGCGAAGACGAAAATCCATATACAATCCGCGTTGTTTCTGACATCTTAGAATCAAACGGTTCATCATCAATGGCATCAGTATGCGGCGGCACACTCGCTCTCCTCGACTCTGGCGTTAAGATGAAAAAGCCAGTCGCAGGTATCGCAATGGGTCTCATCACAGATAATGAAACAGGCAAATATGCTGTTTTATCAGACATCTTAGGCGACGAAGACCACCTCGGTGATATGGACTTCAAAGTCACAGGTACAAAAGACGGTATCACAGCTTGTCAAATGGACATCAAAGTTGACGGTCTTTCATACGAAGTTCTTACAGAAGCTCTTGAACAAGCAAAAGCAGGCCGTATGCACATCCTCGGCGAAATGGCTAAGACAATCACAGAGCCAAGAGAAGACTATAAAGAAAGTGTACCACGCATTGAAAAAGTCTGCATTCCTAAAGATTGCATCGGCGCTGTTATAGGACCTGGTGGCAAAGTCGTTCAAGAAATCCAAAAAGTTACAAATACAGTCATCGTCATCACAGAACAAGAGAACTGCGGTATCGTTGAAATCGCTTCTTCAAATAAAGAAGACCTCGAAGCAGCAAAAGCTAGAGTTCGCGCTATCGTAGCAGTTCCTGAAGTAGGCGAAGTATATCACGGCGTTGTTAAGTCAATAATGGCATTCGGTGCTTTCGTTGAAATATTACCAGGTAAAGACGGTTTATTACATATTTCAGAAGTAGAATGGAAACGCCTTGACAACTTAGACGGCATCCTTAAAGAAGGTGACGAAGTTGACGTCAAACTCATAGAAATCGAACAAAAAACTGGCAAGTTGCGCCTTTCAAGAAAAGCTTTATTGCCAAAGCCAGAAGGTTACGTTGAAAAACCAGAACGTCCTCGTAACGAAAACAAAGGCGACAAAAAAGGTGGCAAACCAGAACATAAAAACAAGAAAAATTAATTAGCTTCTAGCAGTGAGCTTTGAGCAATGGGCGATAAAAAGCTCTTGGCTCTTAGCTCTTGGCTCTTAGCTCTAAAATTTCACATATGAGGCAGTTAAAAATTACCAAACAGGTTACAAACAGAGAGACCGCATCTCTTGACAAGTATTTGCAGGAAATAGGTAAGGTTGAACTTATCACAGCTGACGAAGAAGTAGAATTGGCACAGAGAATCAGACAAGGCGATAAAATCGCTCTCGAGAAACTCACCAAGGCTAACCTCCGTTTCGTTGTTTCTGTTTCCAAGCAATACCAAAATCAAGGATTAAGTCTTCCTGACCTTATCAACGAAGGTAATTTAGGTTTGATCAAGGCAGCACAACGCTTTGACGAAACCAGAGGCTTCAAATTTATCTCTTACGCTGTATGGTGGATCCGTCAATCAATCCTCCAAGCTTTGGCAGAACAATCTCGTATAGTCCGTTTACCACTCAACAAAATCGGTTCTATCAATAAAATCAACAAGACATACGCCAAGTTGGAACAAGAGTTTGAACGCGAACCTAACGCAGAAGAAATCGCAGAAGCATTAGACATCACTGAAGCTGAAGTGAAAGAATCAATGAAGAACGCAGGTCGCCACGTATCAATGGACGCTCCTCTCGTTCAAGATGAAGACAACAACATGTACGACGTCTTGAAAAGCGATGAAGTAATCACTCCTGAGACTGAGCTCCTTTATGAATCATTAAGAAAAGAAATCGACCGTGCCATCTCAACATTGACTCCACGCGAAGCTGACGTAGTACGTCTCTACTTCGGTCTCAACGGCAGCCATCCAATGACACTTGAAGAAATCGGCGAAAAATTCGATCTCACACGCGAACGCGTAAGACAGATAAAAGAAAAAGCCATCAGACGCTTGAAACACACAAGCAGAAGTAAAATACTCAAGAGCTACCTTGGTTAATTTACAATTTACAGTTAGCTCATAAACTTATCGGCTAGTCTCATAGACTTAAAATATTGACTCAAGACCTCAAATGAAAGTTTGGGGTCTTGTTTTTTGTAACAGGTTCGAATAAAAAGTTAAGCTTTACAAATAATCATTAAAAATATTTTAAAAATCAAATAAAATAACTTATCTTTGTTCTATCATAAATTATAATCAAACTCATCGTATGGATATTAGGTTCTTCCATATAATGAGGGAGTTAAATAAAAGAACCATATAATGTAAAACAATTAAAATCATGAAAAAACATTTCACTAAAGTTTTATGCTCATTGGTACTATTAGCAACAATCAATCCTGTAAATTCTTTAGCTCAAGACAACACACTCAGACGTAGCAACCAACAAACAGAAGAAATCAAATCACCAGTCTGCAACACAAGAGATAACAATTGGTATTCTTACGACGATGGTATCTTCGTAGACGCTATTGGCGGACCTCAATCATTTTTATGGGGCATCATGTTGCCATCAACAAAACTCAGCGAAGGCCAAAATATTACAAAAGTATCTTTCTACGACTATGTTGCATCCACAGGTGACATTAACATATACTTTGGTGGAAATACATCACCAGAATTATTGGTTCATAAACAACCATACGCAACAACAGGTGTAAAAGATTTCGTTGAATTCGACTTAACATCTCCACTTCCATTATTCGGTGACAATTTATGGATTGTATTGTCAACAAATGAAGGCTCAGATTTTCCAGCTGCAATTTGCAAAAACGCTGGCGACAGAAACGGCCGTTGGATTTCATTAGACAACAGCACATGGGAAGACGTTACTTCTTATAGCATAGATGGAACATGGATGATTCGTGCTTATATCGAAGGCGGCGAGGGCATCAGCGAACTTACTTCTTCTGTAAACGTCTACCCTAACCCTGCAAAAGACCAACTTTTTGTAGAAGCTGAAACAGAAATTCAAGAAGTCAACGTTTACGACATTTACGGAAGACAACACGACAGCATGACTACAAGCCACCAAGGCAATGCTACAATTAATGTTTCTGAATTAAGCAATGGCGTTTATTTCGTGAAAATAAGAACCAACAACGAAATAATCACAAAACAATTCATCAAGAAATAATAGTGTAAAAAACACTTAAAATACATATATTTATGAAAAAAATATTCTCACTCACATTAGCAATTCTGTTCGCTCTTAATTCCTATGCACAGGTTCTTGGCGAACTTAATCCTAATTTCGGAACAAATGGCTCGTTCTTATTTGACCCATCTGTAGCTCACGATAAGATGGAAAAGATGTTAGTTCAGAAAGACGGCAAAATATTGACCATAGGCGGCGCTCGTGTAGGTGGGGATAATTATTCTGTATATGTATCTCGTCACAATGTCGATGGCACTTTAGACAGCACATACGGTGAAAACGGCATCGCTTATTTTAAGGCTAATCCACTGATTTATATGAATTACGCATTCGATGCAGCGTTGAATGAAGATGGATTACTGTTTGTTACAGGATACACATTCGACTATATCAACAACTCTGCATTCATCATCTGCCTTGATGAAAACGGATTTGAAAACACAGAATTCGGCGACAACGGTTATGCCGTCAGCGAATACGGAAATGGTATAGTTTATGATGCCATCGACATTGATTCTCAAGGACGTCCTATAGTAGCAGGATATTCTGATGACCAAATTCTTATCAGACGATATAACACAAACGGTGAACTAGACAAAACTTTTGGTGAAGACGGCTCATGCATAATAGTATTAGACTCAACACAATACGCATATTGCTACGCATACGACATCAAAGTTTTGAATAATGATAAAATACTTGTTGCAGGACATAAAGTATCTGCCGATATGATTTATACATCTTACCTGTTAAGACTTAAGTCAAACGGCACATTTGACACAAATTTCGCTGACAATGGCGTTTTATATCTCAATGCGGGAGACTATGCAGAATACGCAGTGTCAATAAACGTACAAGCTGACGGAAAATATTTAGTCGGCGGTCATGCCGATCTGCCTCCTGGCGCATCAAATCTGATTAGATCTGAAGCTTACATAACTCGTGTTAAGATCAACGGACGCATCGACAAGAAATTCGGAACAGATGGTTTTGTAAAATTCGAACCATTTGAAGGAGACGGATGTACAAACACTTCATACTCCATTTTAGCTACACAAGATGAACAAATTTTCGGAACAATATATTCTTACAATGCACTTACAACCGCAAGCCGAGCTTACATTTATAACCTCGACATTAATGGTCAACTTAAAGAAGATTTCGCAGGTTCAGGCATTATGGCTTTGCCAAAAATAGATGAAAATGAAGTGGCCATAACCACAAAATCATTAGCATTGCAAGACAACAAAAACCTTTTAGTTGGAGGTTACGTCGCTTTGGATTATTCAAATGATTTAGAAATATTCATTTCTTGTATCAATGTTGATATTAAAGATGAAAATCCAGAACAGCCAGAAGAAGAAGAAGAAGAAGAAGAAGAAGAAAATCCTGAAAATCCTGAAAATCCTGAAAATCCTGAAAATCCAGGAGAAAGCATAGAAGAACTCTCTTCATCATTACACCTCTACCCTAATCATGTGAACGACAGATTATATATCGTAACAGAAACAGAAATCGAAGAAGTTGTCATTTACACAATAACAGGCGTTATTGCTGGTCAACAATCAATGGTCAATGGCCCACAGTCAATGTCGATGGACGTTGCAAATCTTAACAGCGGAGTTTATTTTGTTATGATAAAGACGAATAAAGGTGTTGTAATAAGAAGATTTATTAAGCAATGAGCAATATTGGGGAACGGGAACGAGAACGGGAACGGGGACAAGGTTACGACTAATGCTTTTGAACTAAGAACCGACTCATAGACTTATTGACTTAAAAAATGAAAAAGACTCTATTATCAATAATATTCCTATTAAGCTTGCTTACAGTAAAATCGCAAGATAATCTCGTCGTTACCATCGACGGCACAATAGGCGAATTGAGAAGTACAACAAGTAAAAACGTTCCTGTTTTCTGCTCTAACAAATGGGCTATTTCGCAACAGTTTTACTTTGCGGAAGAGATATGCAAAGCTCATGGCATCATTGAAAGTATTGCTTTCAAGACGGCGGAAGTAACAGAAGAAGCAGAGAAATATCCTTTTACTCGCAATCTTATTGTCTATATCATCAATACAGAAGAATATGCTGTCTCTGGCAATATCATGAAAAGGATGTCAGAATCAGACCAAGTGTTCTCTGGCGAAGTAGAGTTTTCCTATAACTCTTGGGTTACAATTGATATTGAAGACTTTGAATACACTGGCAAGAATATTTTAATATGTGTCAACGACATAAGCGGAACCAATGTCTCTGGTGGCGTAACTTTCGACGCTTTCATCGGACCTATTATGGTTGGCGAAAACAATGGATATAGAGCGTTGTTCAAGAGAAGCATCAGCGGCGCTTTCGATGCTACGACGACAATATCAGGAGCATCAACAATACTCGACACTCCTGTTCCTTGCGTGCGACTTACATTCAAAGAAGGCAGCACTGAAGAATATCTGGACCCAGCGCAACCTACCAATTTCACAGCTACTGTATTGAACGAGTCGGAAGTCTTATTAGAATGGACCGGCGATGAAAACACATCAAGTTACGACATTTGTGAAAATGCAGAAGTCATCGCCAATACAACAGAGACATCTTTTGTTGTAAAAAATTTATCACTCGGTTGGCACTGCTTCAAAATCATCGGTGTTAACGGAATAAAAAGATCCGAGCCTTCAGAAATACAATGCGTTGAAATGGGAATGGGAAATGGGAACGAGGACGAAGACGAGAACGAGAACGAAGACGAGGACGGCATTGAAGAACTCACTTCTTCTCTCCTACTCTATCCGAATCCGGTGAACGACAGACTTTATATTGAGACTCTGACACTGACTCAGACACTGAGCATTGAAATTTATGATATTTATGGAAGACTACAAGACTACAAGACTACAAGACTACAAGATAATTTAGTTATTGATGTTTCTAATTTTAAGAGCGGAGTTTATTTTGTTATGATAAAGACAAATGACGGTGTTGTAACGAGAAGAATTGTCAAGCAGTGATCCATGAGCTGTGAGCTATTAACTATTAACTATTTAAAAATCCGGGGAATTGGTTTTCCTCGGATTTTTTGTTCTTAGTTCAAAAAAAATTCCCAATTCCCAACTCCTAACTAAAAGACTTGATGTCTTGATGTCTTGGTAACTCGGCGACTTAAAAAAATCTTTAGCCATTAGCCATTAGCCATTAGTCTTTTTATTATATTTGCAGAAACGTAAAAAAACAACGTCATGCAAAAGATAATATCACCTTCCCTATTGTCAGCCGATTTCTTACATCTCGCTGACGACATTAAAATGCTTAATGAAAGTCAAGCAGATTGGTATCACCTCGACATTATGGACGGCGTGTTCGTGCCAAACATTTCTTACGGCATTCCTGTCGTTCAAGCCATCAGCAAAATGGCGACAAAACCTCTCGACGTTCACCTCATGATCGTCGACCCAGACAGATATTTCGAAGCATTTAAAGAAGCAGGCGCAAGCATAATAACATTTCATTATGAAGCATCTACTCACGTTCATCGTTCTATACAGAAGATAAAGTCACTCGGCATCAAGGCTGGCGTGGTTCTCAACCCACACACTCCAGTGTCAGTATTGGAAGACGTTTTGGGCGATTTAGACCTCGTATTGCTCATGTCGGTGAACCCAGGCTTCGGTGGACAAAAATTCATCGAACGCACATATTCTAAGGTAGAAAAACTACGCGATATGATAGACAGAAACGGATACAACACGCTCATCGAAGTGGACGGCGGCGTCAACACAGAGAACGCCTCTAAGTTATTCGCAGCAGGCGCCAATGCACTCGTAGCAGGCAACGCAGTATTCAAATCTGAAGACCCAAAGAAAACTATTGAACTTTTAAAATTATAAATCGACATAAAATCAAATAGATATGAACGAATGTGTTTTAAGTCTTAAACCAGAATGCGTATGGAAAGAATTCCACGCTATTTTGGCAGTGCCACGTCCTTCAAAGAAAGAAGGCAAAATGGTTGAATATCTTATCAACTGGGCAAAAGAACATAAAGTAGAATATATTGTTGAAGAATGCGGCAACGTCATCATGAAGGCTCCTGCAACACCAGGATTCGAAGACCGCAAGACTATCATCTTACAAGCTCATACCGATATGGTATGCGAGAAAAACAGCGACAAGGTCCACGACTTTGAAAACGACCCTATCGAAGCTGTCATCAAAGGCGAATGGCTCCACGCTAACGGCACGACATTAGGTGCTGACGACGGCATCGGCGTAGCAGCAGCACTCGCTGTCATCGCTGACCCAACAGTACAACACGGTCCTATCGAATGTATCTTCACCGTTGACGAAGAGACAGGTCTCACAGGCGCAGAGAAACTCGACCCTAAAGACTTCAGCGGCCGTATCTTATTGAACCTCGACTCTGAAGACGAAGGCGAAATCTTCATCGGATGCGCCGGCGGCATGGACACCATCATCAAGGTTTACTACAGAATGGAACCAGCTCCAAGAAGAAACGTCGCTTATAAAATTATGGTAAGCGGTCTTAAAGGCGGTCACTCAGGCGACGACATCAACAAGAACCTCGCTAATGCCAACAAATTGTTAACCCGTATCTTATGGCAAGGCGCAAACGAATTTGACCTCAGAATATACGACATCCAAGGCGGTAACTTACGCAACGCTATCGCTCGTGAAGCTATGGCAGTCGCTTTCGTTCCTGAAGAATTCCAAGCTGAATTCGAAGAATTCGTTAAGGTAATGGAAGATAACTTCCGCAGAGAATATCAAGTGACAGAACCAGGTCTCAGCGTTAAAGCTGTCATCGAAGAAACACAGCCTGAACTTGTCATCGACGAAATGACACAGTTCGACTTGTTGAACGCACTCTACGCTTGTCCTCACGGCGTCATTGCAATGTCTCAAACAATTCCTAATTTCGTAGAGACATCAACAAACTTAGCATCTGTTAAGAAAAAAGAAGGATTCTTCTTCATCCAAACATCACAACGTAGTTCTATTGAATCTTCAAAAGAAGACGTCGCTAATATGGTAGAAGCAGTCTTCAACCTCGCTAATGCAGAAGTCTTGCACACTGACGGCTATCCAGGTTGGACACCAAATCCAGATTCAGAAATCCGCAAGGTCGCTGAAGAATGCTACAAAAACCGTTTCGGCGTAGAACCTAAGGTAAAAGCTATCCACGCTGGTTTGGAATGTGGTTTAGTCGGCGACAAAATCGCTGGTATGGATATGATTTCATTCGGTCCTACACTCCGCGGCGTACACTCACCAGACGAAAGAATTGAAATCCCTACAGTACAAAAATTCTGGGACTTCTTGAAAGATATTTTGGTTAACGCACCAAGAAATTAATTAGTTATGAGCAACGAGCCTTGAGCTATGAGCAAACAACTCGTAGCTCAAAGCTCACAACTCAAAGCAAAAGTCAAATATAAATAAATTAAAAATGAGCATAAGAAATTTAGAACCTAAAGGATTGTGGGAAAGCTTCTATGAATTGACACAGATTCCACGTCCTTCAAAAAAAGAAGAGAAAGTAGTTGCTTTCTTAAAAGAATTCGGAGAAAAATTAGGTCTTGAGACCATAGTAGATAAAGTCGGCAATGTCATCATCCGCAAGCCAGCAACACCAGGTTACGAAGACCGTATGGGCGTTGTATTGCAAGCACACGTCGACATGGTTCCACAGAAGAACTCAGACAAAGTACACGACTTTGAAAAAGACCCTATTGAAACACGCATCGTTGACGGTTGGGTAAAAGCTAACGGCACAACATTAGGTGCAGACAATGGCGTTGGTGCAGCAGCTGCAATGGCAGTATTGAAAGACAACACTTTGGTTCACGGCCCTATCGAAGCTCTCTTCACAGTTGACGAAGAAACAGGCATGACAGGTGCTAACGCTTTAGAACCAGGCGTTTTGAAAGGCGACATCCTCATCAATACAGACTCAGAAACAGAAGGCGAACTTTATGTTGGCTGCGCAGGCGGCATCGACACATGCGGCTACTTCACACCTAAATTCGAAGAAGTACCAGCAGGTTCAAAAGCTTTCCAATTGATAGTTAAAGGTTTAAAAGGCGGTCACTCAGGCATGGACATCATCTTAGGTCGTGCTAACGCTAACAAAGTGATGAACGCTTTATTATTGAAAGCTACAGAAAAATTCAACGCAAGAGTAGCTGACATCCAAGGCGGCAGCTTACGTAACGCAATACCACGCGAATCATTCGTAACAGTGACAGTTCCTGAAAACAAAGCTGAAGAATTAGTAGCTTTCGTAGCAGAATTTGAAGCAGTTGTCAAAGAACAATTCGCTGCTGTAGAACCAGAAATGAGCATCACTGTAGTTCCTGCAGAAATGCCAGCTAAAGTCATCGACAAGCAAACTATCGCTAACTTAATCGAAGCAGTCGCTAAATATCCTAACGGCGTCATCGCTATGTCAAAAGACTTCGAAGGCACAGTTGAAACATCATCAAACTTGGCTATCGTTAAATTAGAAGGCGACCACATCATGACAGCTTCATTGCAACGCAGCTTGGTCGACGCAAGCAAAGACGAACTCGCAGCAGAAATGCGCAAGGTATTAGAAAGCTGCGGCGCAAGAGCTGAGTCAACAGGTTCATATCCAGGATGGAAACCAAACATCAACTCTATCATATACAACACAATGAAGAAAGTATATGAAGAAAAATACGGCAAGACACCAAAGACAATGGTTATCCACGCAGGTTTGGAA
>JAZLAL010000142.1:0-5164 GCA_045613185.1 Bacteroidales bacterium
TCCAAGCTGACGTTTTCCAAGGCGATGCCGTAAATCGTTGGGAACATGAGCGACATAAAGACAGAAATTGCCATTAAGCAATAAAGTCCTAAGATGCCGTCAATCAATATTGTTCCTGCAGAAGCGAGCATCGCGCCGATGGCGAAGAACATCAACAATTTACGAGAGTTTACATATTTCATCAAGAAGGTACTGATGAAACGGCCGCATAAAAACATTCCCATTGCGATGATATTATAAAGCTGCGCTGTAGCCTTGTCGATGCCGAGACGGTCAGCATATTGAATGATGAAAGTCCATGTCATGATTTGAGCTGCCACATAGAACAGCTGAGTGATGACGCCTTCACGATACACTTTATTAGAGAAAAGACGTCTTAAAGTGCCTTTGTTATTAGCATTTTCTTTTGTTTCATTATCTTGATTTTTCACGAATATCGCGATGATGATGAAGACGAACAACACCACGCAGCCGAGAGCGACATAAGGATTACGGATGATATCGAGGTCGTGTTCGCGTATTGCGAGTTTTGTTGTCTCTTCAAGATTAGAGAAACCAACCTCACGCACTGCGGCAGTATCCGATTCAAGTTTAGCGAGAACGATACGAGACGCGACGAACATACCCATGAGAGAACCGATTGGGTTAAACGCCTGAGCGAGGTTGAGACGACGAGTCGAGGTCTCTTTGCTACCTAACGACAAGATATAAGGATTAGCTGTTGTTTCGAGGAAAGCGAGTCCGAAGGTGAGGACGTACAACGATACGCAGAAGAATCCGAATTCCTGACGGTTAGCAGCAGGTATGAACATAAATGCGCCTATGGCGTAGAGGATAAGTCCGAGCAAGATGCCTTTTTTATAGCTGTAGCGTCTTGCGAAGAGAGCTGCTGGTATCGCCATCGTGGCATAGCCGCCGTAGAATGCGAATTGTACGAGCGATGCCTTTGCGGCTGACAACTCCATAACCGTCTGGAACGCAGCGACCATAGGATTGGTGATGTCGTTGGCGAAACCCCATAAAGCAAATAATGATGTTATCAAAATGAATGTCAAGAGATACTTCTTCTCAACGAGTTTCGATTGTAAGTTTTGTGTCATAATTTTTTTACTTTGAACTTTGAGCCTTGTACTTTGAGCCGAGACTCTAAATTAATATTTCACAAAGGTAATAAAAAAGACAACAAGTTTTTTTAAAAAACACAGAATCTCAAAAACACAGAATCTCAGAAAAATTTTGAGGAAAAAAGTCACGTAGTGACGACAGTCCCTAGGCAGGCTGAAGTGCGAAGCACGGAACCCCTGCAAAAAAATGATAGTACATTATATAAGTGCCGAAGGTACGACATAATATTTGTCATCAAAAAAATATTAACGAACAACATTTATTGAATTATTTTTTTACATTTGCATTTGGATTGAGGCAACTTTTTCCAAGACATATTGAAAATAATAAGAGATGTTATGTCTGCTTCTTGTATGTGAAAAGCCTAGGATACTTAATCACAATGGAAACAAGAGAAAGATATAATGGTTCTCACGCTATACGTGGACTGTTATAATTATATATGTTTCCAAAGGTTTTCCTAGCGCCTTCACATAGAGATGTAGTTATACAGTTCCACGTTTCTTTTTACATTAACAAATCCTTGTGGAGCTGAAGGATGATAAAATAATGTATTGTGGAAAATATCGAAAATGAACAATGTCCAAAAAGTTATATTGTTTTGGCAGTTATTTCATTAGTTATCAATTGGCCTTTGGGAATACCAGCTTTAGTTAATGCTTATAAAGTGGAAAAATTTTGGTATTTAGGAAACAAGGCAGAAGCAGAGAAAAGGTCAAAAAAAGCTAAGATGTGGTCTATCATTGCTTTGGGAAGCATAGTTTTATCTGGAGTTTTAGGCGCTATAGCAGGAATAATATCAGCATTGTTGGGTAGTTCTTAAACTGCGTCCTAATCTTTTAGATAAAGTCGGTGCATTCAAGCATAGATTATTGACAATCGTTTCTAACAACATTTTTTCACAACACAATCCTTTTACACCGCCACTTTTTTTACTTTACACCGCCACTCTTTAATTTTTACACCGCCAAAAACATGTAGGGCTGCCATAATATGACAGCCCTACAATTATTGTTAATTATTAATTGTCAATTGACATTTGTACCAAAACATTTCCCATCGCTGTTGCTTCTACTTCTCCTTTGATGACTTCGCATCCCGTGTATTCTGCAGCGAGCTTATTTAACAGCTGGTTTCTTGAACCGCCGCCAACGATGTAAATCTTGTTGATTTTTTTATTGGTGCAGCGTTCCATCTGCGTCTTCACCTCGGCATATTTCTTTGCCAAAGAGATACATATACATCTCATGAAATCGCCTTTGGTGACAGGAATGTCTTCATTTCTTTCTTTAAGATATGATATTATCGCTTCCGACATCTTCTCCGGATTCATGAAACGAGCGTCATCAACATCGAATGATGAATTAAATCCTGACTGCTCAGCTTCTTTCACTAACTCAGAATAGTCGCATTTGTAGCCTTCACTCTCCCACTCTTTCACGAGCTGTTGTATGAGCCAGAGACCGGTGATGTTTTTCAGGAATCGTATTCTTCCGTCTGTCATGCCTTCGTTGGTAAAAGCGGCATCAAAGGCTTCTTGGGAGATGATAGGTTCTTTTGTCGGTGTTCCCATGAGCGACCATGTGCCGGAGCTGATGAAAGCCCAGTCGTCGGAGGTGTCGCTTATGGAGGCGACGGCACTCGCGGTGTCGTGCGAGCCGACTGCGACGACATTGAGGTTGCCGCCGACTTCTTCGGCGAGCTCATCACGAAGTCGTCCTATCACAGTGCCTGGATAAATGATTTCTTGCATCAAGCGTTTAGGCAATCCTAATCTTTCAAAGATGACGTCGTCCCACTGATGTGTCAGCGAGTTCATCAACTGCGATGTCGATGCAATGGTGAATTCGTTATAACATTTTCCTGTGAGGAAATAGTTAAACAAATCTGGCATGAATAATAGCTTTTTAGCTCGTATGACGTTGTCATCAATGGTGCCTGAGCTTGTCGAAGGCTCCTGTGGTTTCGACGAGCTCAACCACCTCATACTCAACAACTGAAACGCCGTGTTTATCTCCATGAATTGATTAGCAGCATGTTGGAAGAATTCTTCTTTTGGCAACTTCTGAAATGCTAATTCTAACATTCCTTTAGTTCTGTCGTCACGATAACATATTGGTGTGGAAATAAGTTTTCCATCTTCATCTAAAAGTCCGTAGTCGACGCCCCAAGTGTCGACGCCTATGCTTTCAATCTCGTCGCCGTATTTGGCAAAGGCTTTTTTCAATCCAGTCTTCAACTCATTGAAAAGAGCCTCGAAATCCCAACGCAGATGACCGTCAATCATCTTTTGATTATTTTCAAAACGATGTATTTCTTCTAATTGTATTCCTTCTGTCGATGGAGTTCCAACGATGACACGACCGCTGCCAGCACCGAAGTCTGCTGCTAAATATCTTTTCATATTATTTTTTCTTACCTAAAACGTAAACGTCTAAATCTTCAATCTCTTCTTGTGTCAATGTTGAATAGTTGCCACCTGACTGAACAATTATTCTGCATGCCATCTCGAAGAATGTGGCGCGTTCAAAGACCTCGTCGAAGTTCTTGCCGCATACCACCTGACCGTGGTTTGTCATGAGACATGAGTTATGGTCTTTCATCGCTTCAAGAACTGCCTTTGCTAATTCTGGAGATCCTGGTCTGTAATAAGGTATGACAGGAATCTCTCTTCCGACGTGAATTGGAATCTCAGCTGTGACGTTGAAGTTGGTAGGTTTTTCTTTCATGCATGCTATCGCTGTAGCGTATTCCGATTGGAAATGGAACACCACGTTGACTTCAGGACGTTGGCGCATGATGCCGAGGTGGAATGTGCTTTCCATTGAAGGCTTCACGCCGTTGAGGAATTCGCCCGTCTCGATATTGCAGAGAGAGATGTTTTCTTCTTTTAAAGTAGGAACCCAAGAGCCTGTTCCTGAAACGAGAGCAAGATTGTCGTCGATACGCCATGAGAGATTGCCACTGCTGCATAATGTCAGTTTTGAATCACCATAACGATGAGCTTGTTTCAAGAATTCTGTATAATGTTTTTCGTCTATGATACTCATGATTTGTTAGTTTAAAGTTTAAAGTTCATAGTTTAAAGTTCATAGTCAGTTAATAGTTTTTAAGTTAAACTATAAAACTTTAAACTCTCAACTATAAAACTACTATTAACTATTAACTATGAACTCTACACTAATTATTTATACATTGGTCCGAAGTTAGCGCAAGCTCTGAAGTCTTGGCCTTCTTTATCCATGCCGAAAGCGTTCCATACTGAAGGACGGAAGATTTTTTCTTCTGGCACGTTGTGCATTGATACAGGGATGCGTAACATTGAGCATAATGTGATGAGGTCAGCACCGATGTGACCGTAGCTGATAGCTCCGTGGTTTGCGCCCCAGTTGTTCATCACTTCGTAAGCTGTTGTGAAAGCGCCTTTACCTGTTGTGCGTGGTGCGAACCATGTGCAAGGCCATGTGTAGTCGGTGCGTTTCCATAATGTGTCAGAAACTTTTTCTGGAAGGTTGACTGTCCAGCCTTCTGCTATTTGGATGCATGGTCCGAGGCCTTTGACGAGGTTGAGACGAATCATTGTGACAGGCATCTCAGCTTTTGTCTCAAAGCGTGATGAGTAGCCGCCACCACGGAAATAACCGTAGTCAGCAGAGCACCATTCTGTGGCGTTCATCATTGCGTCTTGGTCGGCTTCTGTTACATCCCACCATTGTTTCATTACGTTGTTGCCGTTTTCGTCTTTACAAACGCCAGAAGCCTCGACGCAGCAAGCGCCTGAGTTGATGAGGTGGATGATACCGCCTGATTGTTGAGCAACGCCTTCGAGCTCGTAGCCTGTTGCGCCTTTCACTGCTTCAGGACTCCAGTAAGTACGGACGCCAGCGATCATCTGTGTACGGTTTGTCAACAGTTTCATGAATAACATTCCGATGCCGTTGAGGACGTCGTTTTCTGTTGCGAGGATATAAGGCTCGCGAGCGCCGTTCCAGTCGAATGATGAGTTAAGCATTGACTCTGCGAAGTCGCCGTTAGGATA
>JAZLAL010000143.1:0-7372 GCA_045613185.1 Bacteroidales bacterium
AATATAATAAAAGACTAAAGACCAAAGACTAAAGACTAAAGTTTTTTTGAACCCTGACACTGGCTGCTGATAGCTGACCGCTCAATTCCTAACTCCTAACTGATAAAACACCTCAACTCCTGTATCAATAATCTCATCTTCAAAATCATAAATCGGACTATGAAGAGGTTCGTGTTCAAAACCGCTGCCCAGACCAAAGAGGCATACCGGACAGATGCTTCCGAAACGTCCGAAGTCTTCTGACCACGGGAATGGTTCTTTTATGTTGTTGACAGACAACTTTAAATCTTTAGCCGCTTGCTCAACGAGTTCGGTCTCTCGACTGGAGTTCATCGTCGCGGCAAAGGCTTCGTGTATGCTGTGAGAAAACTTCAACCTGAATTCTTTAGCGACATATTCCGATAATGCTATCGTGCTGTCGGTCAATTGTTTTAATGCGCTGTCATCCTGACTTCTCAGGGTAAGGCAAATCTCTGCGTGGCCTGGAGTGACGCCGAATGTCTCTTCTCCGATAGCGACGTGTGTCACCGTGAGTGTCGTATGGAATTTATCTCTTTTAAGATTTTCGTATTTCTTCTGGAAGGCATCGAGCAGAGTCGTGATTACGCGCTGTGGGTTGTTGCCTTTCTCTGGTTGCGAGGCGTGCGATGTCGCTCCGTCGAAGATGAGTTTCAAGCCTAAAGAAGCAGAAGCGAAGCAGCCTTTCTTCAAGATAATCTGATATTTGGCATAACCGGGAAGGTTGTGCAAGGCAAACGCCATGTCGATTTTTATTTCCTTGAATAATGGGTCGTTGATGACTGCCAATGCGCCTTCGCCTGTCTCTTCCGCAGGCTGAAACAAAAGAATCACATCGCCTTTTTCCGGACGTTTCTTCCCGTAACGCATCGCGAGTCCGCACAAAATAGTGGCATGTCCGTCATGACCACAGCGATGGGAATATGGCTTTTGAACTAAGGCTTTTGAACTAAGGCTTTTGAACTCTTCCTTTAGACTTTTGTCATTTGTCTTTAGACATTCCAACGGAATATTCAGTCCGTCGATGTCGGCGCGGAACAAAATATTCTTGCCTTCTTCAACGCCTTTATATATTGCGACGATGCCGTAACCTCCGACATTTTTATAATGAACATCGGGATTTGTCTTCTCTAGAAACTTATTTATAATCTTATTCGTCTCTTTTTCCTGTCCCGACAATTCAGCGTTTTTATTTAATTTATCTCTAAGTTTTTCAAGTGTTTTCATGTTTTTTTAGTTACTAAGTTGCTGAGTTGCTGAGTTACTGAGTTACTGAGTTGTTTGTATACCATCATCTTAGCAACTTAGTATCTTAGTAACTTAGCAACTTATACAATCTGCTTCAAAAGTAAAAATAATTTTTTAATAGCTTTAATATTTCCACAAAAAAGAAAAGTATTATCTTTGTACCTTAAATTAACGTTAATGAGTATTTTATATCCTTTAAAGTTTACTCCTGCATATTTTGAGAAAATATGGGGAGGACAACATGTTAAAACAGTTCTGAATCAAGACTTTGGCGATTTGATGAACTGCGGTGAGGCTTGGCTTCTTTCAGGTCTCGAAGGTCAGAATAGCATAGTTTCAAACGGCGATTTCGCTGGAGATGAACTCAATGACCTTATTGAAACTTTCATGGGTGATTTGGTTGGCGATGAAGTCTTTAACAGATTCGGTGAAAGATTTCCTTTATTAGTTAAAATCATCGACCCTCTTGATAATCTTTCAATTCAAGTGCATCCTGATGATGAGTTGGCTCAGCAAATTGGTTTGCATAATGGTAAGACAGAAATGTGGTATGTGATGCATGCAGATAAAGACGCTGGTCTCGTTTCTGGTTTCAACAAAGAAGTAACTCCTAAAGAATTTGAACAAGCCATCAAAGACAAGACTGTAGGTGATCTTCTTAATTATGAGAAAGTTCAAAACGACGACACTTTCTTTATCCCAGCAAGAAAAATCCACGCTCTCGGAGCTGGTTGTATGGTGGCAGAAATTCAACAGACTAGCGACACTTCTTACCGCGTTTACGACTGGGACAGAATCGACCGTTACGGAATGCAACGCGAGCTCCACATCGATGAGTCTCTCGCTACTATCAACTTCAAAAAGGAAGATAGCGGCAAAGTCAAATACGACAAGAAAATCAAGAACGCTACAGTCAACTTGGTGAAATGTCCTTATTTCACAACCAATTTGATTAAACTCGATGCTGAGTCGGCTCTTAAGAAAGACTATTCAGAATTAGATTCATTCGTAATTTTGATGAGCGTGTCTGGAAGCTTCATTTTATCTTACGAAGGTGGCACGGAACTTGTAAAAACTGGAGAATGTATATTGGTCCCAAATGTCGTTAATAAAGTCGACATCATTTCTACAAACGAAGAATGTAAATTATTAGAAGTATATATTGTATAACCTTAATTAAATTAAACTATGAAAAAGACATTAGTATTGTTATTTTTAAGCGTTCTTTTCTTGGGCGCAAAGGCACAATCAGATTTGCCAAATGTAACACTTAAAAATCTCGATGGTAAAACAATCAACATCACAGAATTACAAAACGATGGCAAACCATTCGTAATGACATTCTGGGCTACATGGTGCGGACCATGCATTAAAGAACACAATGCATTAAGCGAAATTTATCAAGACTGGCAAGACGAAACAGGCGTTAAAATTTTTGCAGTTTCTATCGACGACTCACGTTCAACTCCACGTATCAAATCTTTCGTAGAAGGTAAAGGTTGGGAATTCGACGTTTTATTAGACGTTAACCAAGACTTAGCTAGAGCTATGAACGTAAGCAATCCTCCTCACACATTCTTATTCGACGGTAACGGCAAAATGGTTTACCAACATACTGGTTACTTACCAAATGGTGAAAAAGATCTTTATGAAAAAATTTTAAAACTTGTTGAATAACAACAAAATTCTTTGAACAATGAGACGTATTTTATTATCGTTGGCATTTGTATTTTGTGCCACAGCATTGTTCGCTCAAGTTGAAAACGCACGAGTAAACGGCAGTTTCCAAATAGACGGACAATACTATAAAGTTGACGAAGCTATCGGCATTACCTCAGAAACTATAAAAGGACAGAAATTTGGTATCAATGGTTTCGGTAAAATCAACTATTCATTAGGTAATTTTACAGCTGGCATTCGTTATGAAGCATTCCAGACTCCATTGTCAGGTTTCGATACAAGATTACAAGGCTTCGGTATCGCTAACTACTACGCATCATACGATAATGGTACAGTAGCTGTTACTCTCGGTGATATCTACGACCAATTCGGTAATGGCTTCATCTTCAGAACTTACGAAGAATGGGCTTTAGGCTTCGACAACGCACTCCGCGGTATGAGAGTCATCTATCGTCCAGCAGCAGGCGTTACTTTGAAAGCTTTATATGGTAAACAAAGATTGTATTGGACAGAATACGGCGATGCAGCAAAAAGAGGTGTCGTTCGTGGTATCGACGGCGAATGGAACCTTAACCAAAGTTTTGAAACATTGAACAACACCAAGTTCAGCGCAACAGTTGGTGGTAGCTTTGTAAGCAAATACCAAAAGAATACCAACACAACTTACACAATTCCTGAAAACGTTGGCGCTTTCGACGGTCGCGTTAACTTAGGTTACGGTCGTTTCGCTTTCACAACAGAATATGCTTACAAAATCAATGACCCTTCAGCATTCAATAACTATACATTCAATGCTGGTCAAGCTGTCCTCGCTTCTTTGTCATATTCTCAAAAAGGCTTTGGCGTTATCGCTCAGGTTAAACGTGTTGACAATATGAGCTTCAAGTCAGATTACAAAGGCGTGAATAATGATTTGGATATCAACTTCATTCCTCCAATCAACTACACTCATACACACAGCCTTCCAGCTATTTATTCATATGCTACACAACCTCTCGGTGAAATGGCAATGCAGTTGCAAGTCAACTACACAATTCCAAAGAAAACTGTCATCGGCGGTAAATATGGAACAAAAATCACTGCTGACTTCAGCATGGTTAATGACATCAAGAGAAATTACATACTCGCAGAAGGACAAGAAGCTCCTACACATATCGCGGGCAACAGCGGAACATTAGGTTACACATCTCCATTCTTTGCTGTTGGTGACCGTAAATTCTTCCACGACTTCAATATCGAAATCGAAAGACGCTTGAACAAGAAATGGAAACTTATCGCTCAATATATTAACTTGTATTACGATATGGATATCATCGAAAACCACCCAGGCGCTCCTGTTGTTAAAGCTAACATCGCTTTCGTTGACGTATCTTACAGCATCACAAACAGACAAAGCATTCGTTTTGAATTACAACACTTGTGGGATAATATCAACAGAGGAAACACAACAGAAGAATCAACATTCGGTCACGAAGACGTATATAAGAAAAGAGGTAACTGGGCAGCTGCTTTAGTTGAATACACTATCGCTCCTAAATGGTTCGTTTCTGTAGCTGACAAATACAACTATGGCAACCCAATCGCTGGCAACCGCGACCATTACTATACAGCATCAGTTGGTTACATCAAGGAATCAACAAGAATCGTTCTCACAGGCGGTCGTCAAAGCGAAGGTATGGTTTGCGTCGGTGGTGTATGCCGCGTTGTTCCTGCTTCAAGCGGTATTTCATTATCTATTACAACATCATTCTAAATATTTAAACAATGAAAAAAATATTAAGCATATTTGCAGTTTCATTCTTGATGATGGGAATGGTTGCATGCGACGTGATTGACGAACAAGATTATATCAAAGGTGGTAATGGTGGTACAACACCTCCTGAACAACCAGTTGATCCAACTCCAGGTGAAACAGGCGAGTTTACAACAGCTAAATGTGTTCTTTTGGAAGATTACACAGGCGTAAGATGCAACAACTGCCCAGCTGCTGGTGAAATAGCTTTAGGCATTCAAAAACAATACGGACATAATGTTGTCGTTCTCGGCGTTCATTCAGGCTTTTTGTCAATGCCTATGGGCACTTATCCTGACTTTAGA
Source organism: Bacteroidales bacterium (assembly GCA_045613185.1). Taxonomy (GTDB): domain Bacteria; phylum Bacteroidota; class Bacteroidia; order Bacteroidales; family F082; genus Limimorpha. Next base: position 5,044 of record JAZLAL010000143.1, read on the forward strand.
ACAACAGAAGGTGATGCATGGTATAGCTTTTTTGCCTTTGACAGAAATCCAATTGGTACTGTAAACCGTAAGCTTAATGGTGGTATTTACGCATTCCAATCAACAGAATGGACTGATGCTGTTGCTTCAGCTCTTCAAGAAGAATCTGTAATTGGCATGGCTTCTAATGTTGAATATGATGCTGCAAGCCGTAACTTGAAAGTTGACGTCACATCTAAAGCATTAGTTGAATTGCCAGATATATACAGCCTTACAGTATGCATCATGGAAGATAGCATCGTTGGAAAACAAAGTTTACCAACAGGTGACGATGAAAATTATGTACACCGTCATGTCTTCCGTAAGACTTTAAATGGCACATGGGGTGAAGAAATCAATACAGCAGCACTCGCTCCAGAAGAACAAATCAAGAAGTCTTATTCAGTTACTTTGGACGAAGCTTATAACGCAGATCAATGTTATGTAATAGCTTACGTTGCAAATACAGATACTAAAGAAGTTCTTCAAGTAATCGAGAAGAAAATCAAATAAACTAAGGCCTTTGGCTTTTAGCTTTTGAACTAAAGTCGTGGAGATAATTTCTTCACGACTTTTTTATGGTTCAACAGTCAATAGTCAACAGTCAATGGTCAACAGTCAATGGTCAACAGCCTTAGTAAAAAAACTTTAGCCTTTAGTCCTTAGTCTTTAGCCATTTTTTTTATCTTTGCAAAAAAGCATAACAATATGAATCCAATAGTAAGTATCATCATGGGAAGCACTTCAGACCTTCCTGTTTTAGAAGCTGGCATCAAGTTTTTGGACGAGATGGGTATTCCATTTGAGATGAATGCCTTGAGCGCACACCGCACTCCAGAGTTAGTTGAAGAATTCGCACGCGGCGCACAAGCACGCGGCATTAAGGTTATCATCGCCGCCGCTGGCATGGCAGCTCACCTCCCAGGCGTCATCGCAGCTATGACACCAATACCAGTCATCGGTATCCCAGTGAAGACTAACATGGAGATGGACGCTCTCTTCTCAATAGTACAAATGCCTCCAGGAATTCCTGTAGCTACAGTAGGCATCAACGCTTCTCTCAACGCAGCTATACTCGCAGCACAAATCCTTGCAACAGCCGACGCTGAGATTGCTAAGAAAGTAGTCGACTATAAAGAAGGTCTCAAGAAAAAAATCGCTAAGGCAAACGAAGACCTTAAGGAAATTAAGTATAAGTTTAAAACTAATTGATGTAAAATATGAGCCTTGAATTGTGAGCCACGAGCAGTGCTTGCATCCAAAGCTCTTTGCTCATAGCCCAAAGCTCATTGCCAAACATGGAAAATCAAGACGACAAACGGCTTCTTGTAGCCAGCACAATCATCCCTCTGATATTAGTAGCGCTGATGTGGCTGGTGAAAATAATTGAGACCGTTTTTCATCTTGATTTTTCTTTTCTTGGTGTGAAGCCTGTCAGCCCTGAAGGCATACCAGGAATCATTCTCTTTCATTTCATACACGGCGATTGGGAACATCTCTTCGCAAATACTTTCCCGATGCTCGTTTTAGGAACTTCCTTGTATTATTTCTATCGTCCTTTAGCAAACAAGATACTCCTTATATTAATATTCTCCGTCGGATTATTGACATGGTGCGGAGCTCGTAGTGGCGTTCATATAGGAGCCAGCGGCTTGGTGTACGGACTTACTTTTTTCCTCATGCTGAGCGGTTTTATAAGAAGAAATAAAAGACTTATAATAATATCTTTAGTAGTGGTATTTTTATATGGCAGTCTCGTCTGGGGTTTGTATCCGAAATACGCCATAGAAAACAATATTTCATGGGAAGGACATCTCAGCGGTTTCGTCATGGGAATTGTTCTTGCGATATTTTATAAGAATGAAGGACCACAAAGAGACACTGACACTGACTTTGACTCAGACACTGACTTTGACACAGACACTGACGATATAGATCCGGAGACGCAGAAGCCTTATTGGGACGTGCCGGAACCTGATAAAGACGAGCTGACGGTGAGGTATAGGTTTAGGAGATGAAGAATATTTTCTTGTTTTTATCAAAAAAACAAGTAATATTGCACGTTACAAACATTAAAATATAAATAACATGTTAAAATTAAAAAAATTATTATTGTTAGCAGGTGCTTTAATTTTGGGCACATCCCTCTTCGCACAAGACGTACATAAAGATAGGAAATTGTTTTTAGGCGCAAACTTTGGAGTTGGTTTTGGCCAACGACAGCATAAAAGCAGTGGCTATTTGGGCATACCATATACACGCACAAGTGACTTTATTCCTTTTAAAGGAGGAATTGACATAGCATATGAAG
>JAZLAL010000144.1:0-1589 GCA_045613185.1 Bacteroidales bacterium
CCAACTAAATAAAAATAAATCCCTTTTTATAGGTGAGGCAACAGCTTTTCAATCAGCTGTATTAATTCCTTTCGTTCAAGTGGACGGAGAGTGGCATATTCTTTTTGAAGTACGTTCATTGACAATGAGAAAACAGCCTGGAGATATTAGTTTCCCAGGTGGTCGAATCGATCCAACTGATGCGTCCCCGATGGCAGCAGCTATACGAGAAACAACGGAAGAATTAGGTGTCGATCCAGAAACAATTCAAATTGTTGGGGAATTAAGCCCTTATATTGCGTCTCCTTCATTCGTCGTTTATCCATTTGTCGGAACGGTTGATTACGATGAAATCCTACATTGTTACAATAAAGAAGAGGTCGAGGAGGTCTTTACGGTACCGGTTAATTGGCTACTAAATCATGAGCCGTATATGCATTTAATAGCGATGGAGCCAGTACCTTCAGCTGATTTCCCTTTTGAAAAGATTATGAACGGTACACAGTATCAATGGCGTAGTCGTGCGGTGGAAGAATGGTTTTATGAGTATGAGCAGTATACGATTTGGGGGTTAACAGCTCGGATTTTAAAACATTTTATGGAGATTATTAAATAACAGGGCTGACTTTTTTGATTTTTCAGCAACCTCTTCAAAAGTCTAATTGGTTATGAAAATAGCATCATATACTATTTAGAAGTCTAACGCTGATAGGTGGTGAATGTACATGCGATTTTATCCGCCAAATCCAAGAAGGGGACCAGTTCCACCATTATACAGGCAACAGTTTAGACCGTCTAATCGAATGGATAGACAGCCCGATTCTTTCTACTATCCACATCAATTTAGAAGACGGGAAGATTCTTACTCTTATCCTTATCAATATAGTAGGCAGCGCCAACCTTATTACTATCCAGAGCAACATACGGGATACGATTCACCGATTGGGAATTCTAATGTTGGAAATTCTAATGAACGACCACGACCTTCTAGGTTTGGAAGGTTGCCAGAGCATTTCGATACGCTAATGGGTCATGCAGATAAAGTTCAAAATGGTATTAATATGATGAGACAAGTCAGCTCATTTCTAGGTATGTTTAGATAGTTTAAGAAGGAGGGCACATCAATAAAAGTGAATTGATGTGCTTTTTTACGTCGATGAATGATTGTAAGAAAAGAATCTATTTGTTACATGTAAATATACGATAGTCCCAAATATCCATATATTTGAGTGTCATCTTATGATGTTGCTCCATAATGTCGTAAAGCTCGAGTTCAATATTCGGTGAGTAATCGAATTCGGGGATGGAGTTGTTTTTAGTTAGGGGCTGTTTTTGTTCTACGTGAATCGTTGTAAAGCCGGCTTGTTTGAAATGACGGATCCAATCTTGTTCCGTTAACAGCGACTCAAATCCATAAAATTGTTTAATTTCATTTGCAACGGCTGTCTCGAGGGGCTTGTTAATTGTAAATTCAATGGCAATGAGCTGACCATCGTCCTTTAGTAACCGAAAGATTTCGCTAAGGGCAGTTGGTTTGTCAACAAAAGAAAGAACGGATTCAGAAAGTACAAAATCAAATGTATGATCCTGTAACGGCACATTTTCTATAG
>JAZLAL010000145.1:0-11111 GCA_045613185.1 Bacteroidales bacterium
TATCAGCAATTGCAATCTTTTCTTTTGCAGTATTATTGTCGTCTTGCGATCCTGGTTTTGATGACACTTATAAAGTGAAAAACGGTCTTGACAAAGATGTCAAATTAACTCAAGGAAGTGTCTATGGAACAAACGAAAATGTAACACCTTCCGATACAATAATAATTAAACCTGATGAAACAAAAGAGGTATATCAGGAGGGCGGAATAGGCATTTCTCCATTTGATGGTAAAGTTCAAAATATCGACTATATTCTTTACGAAGAATACAGACCTTACATCATTTTTGACGACAGCATTGATTATAAAATACTTGATTATAGCAATGAAGGAATAATAAAAACATTTGAAAAATCCATCTTCAAGAAATCTTGTTGGGAAATCTTGTCAAGAAACGAAAATGATAATGTACATGAAGTCCTTTATACTATAACAGAAGAAGACTATCAGAATGCTGTCGTTTTGAATAAATGCGAGCCAAAACCTGATGTTGAAATTAATGGATATTCAGTTACCGAATGTCTTGAAAAAGACCGTGGACTAATGTATTATGATAATGATACGATTTATGTTACTGCCATAAACGACAGCAGTCTTATGATAAAAACCACAAGTACTTTATTCAATTGTTGCTCTGAAGAATTCTTTGTAGATGCATATTGGTATGAAAATAAAATCCGCATATCAATGTTTGAAATTGAAGATGAAGAGTTAGCATGCGACTGTGTATGTCCTAGAAGCGTTGAGTTTGTCTTGAGTAATTTGGAAATAGGAGAGACGTATAATATTGTTCTATCGAAAAATCTAAATGGTAAATATTTCAGTTTTGAAGTCGTCTTTGAAAGAGATACAGATTTGATGTTTATCAGATCGTAAGGGATTAGGAGTATTTGTAGAGACGTGTCAATTACATCTGAAAATGAAAAATGAGTAATTGCTGCGTCTTGATAAATTAGGAATTGAGGAGGCGTCTTTTAAATTGAAAATTGGCTATGAGCAGTGAGCTATGAGTTGTGAGCAGTTATGCCCAAAGCTCACTGCTCATAGCTCATAGCAAAAAAAATTAAAATTAGCTTTTATTCCAACCCTCCGCCTAAGGCATGATACAATGTTATCACGCTTTGTATCTCGAGGTATTTGTCGTTGGTTTCGGTAAGCTCTGCCTGTAAGAGATTCTTCTGAGCGGTGAGGACTTCGATGTAGGTGGCTTGTCCGTTTTTCATCAGAAGCTGTGTGTTGAATACTGCACCTTTCAAATACATGATTTGCACTTTGTCACTATCTAATCTCTTGCGTGCAGTCTGCCACGATACCAATGCGTTGTTTGCTTCTGTTCCTGCGTCTAACAGTGTCTGCTTGAAGTTGAGCAGCGCTTCTTGTCGTTGTGCTTCGCTAATCTTCACTCTCGCCTTGTTCTTACCTTGGTTGAAGATAGGCTGCATCAAAGAACCTACTGCGTTGAAAATCCAGTCGCCTGGGTCGCCTATGACTCCCGACCATCCTGCATTGCCGCTTAAAGTGATGCTAGGGTAGAAGTAAGAACGTGCTACATTGGTAGCGTAAAAAGCTTCGACTAACTTATATTCAGCTTGTCTTACGTCAGGACGGTTGACAAGACTCGATAATGGAAGTCCCATCAACAATGTGTCTGGAAAGACTTGCTGCGACAATTCATTGCGTTCAAATTCTTGTGGCACGAGACCTAAGAGTGCTGACAAGGAATTTTCTTGTTCAATGATTTGTTTTTCTAATGTCAAGATGGAGGCTTCAACGTTTGATTTGTTTGCTTTTGCTTGTAAGACAGCAGCTTCGTTGGTTTTGCCAGCTCTCTTCAATGCCGATAATGTTCTGATGTTTTCTTCCCAAGTGTTGAGTGTTCTCTTGCTGATTTCTAATTGTTCGTCGAGCATGAGAAGTGTGTAATATGAATTAGCTATCGTTGCGACGAGTTGTGTCTGAATGGCTTGCTGGAATGCTTCTGTCGCTGCTAAAGCTGCTTCGGAGCCTTTTTTTGTATTGTGCAATCTTCCGAAAGCATCGATTTCCCAAGAAGCAGTAGGAGTGAGGCTGTAGTTAAAACCTTCGTTCTTTACGCCTGCTTGTGCTGAAAACGACACATTAGGATAAAACGCTAGCTTTGATGTCTGTAATGTTGCTTCAGCTTGTTCTACTTTCAATCGTGCGATTTCCAAATCGGTGTTGTTTTTCAATCCTATTTCGATTAAATCTTGAAGAAGTGTATCGGCGAACAGTTCTCTCCATGTCAATGAAGCTATTGATTCATAGTCATCTGCGGAAGGAATTCTGTTGTATAAACTATCAACGAAATCGATTTCAGGACGCTCGTAGTCTTTATACAGAGCGCAGCTGTTCATCGTGACGAGTAATAATATCAAAGGAATTAATATCTTTTTCATGATTATATTTCTTTTTCTCTTTTAGGCATTATTTTTTCTTCAATGTTTCTGAAAATGATGAATAACACAGGCACTACGAATAGTAATGCTATTGTTCCGATGAGCATTCCGCCTACAGTTCCTACGCCGATTGATATGTTGCCGTTAGCGCCTACGCCGGTGGCGAACATCAATGGCAGCATACCGAATATCATTGTCAATGAAGTCATCAGGATAGCTCTTAATCTTGCCTTCGCAGCTGACATCGCTGCCATTGTAATCGACATGCCTTCAGCTCTTCTCGCTGATGCGTATTCTGTAATCAAAATTGCTGTCTTTGCTAATAAACCAATAAGCATCAGAAGTCCGATTTGGAGGTAGATGTTGTTTTCCAATCCGAACATATTGGCGAACAAGAAACTTCCAGCGAGGCCGAATGGTATTGATAATATGACGACGATAGGAATGAGGACGCTTTCATATAAAGCGCAGAGTATTAAGTATATAAATACTATACATATTATGAATATCATCGCTGTTGAGTTGCTGGAGTCAGCTTCTTCTCTCGACATTCCGCCGAATTCGAAACCGTAGCCTGCAGGTAATAATTCGGCTGTCACATCTCTCACTGCTTGGATGGCTTCACCAGAGGAATAACCGTTTGCTGCTTGTCCGTTGATTTGTATTGAAGAGAAGAGGTTGAAACGAGAAATCGCTTGCGGACCATATACACGCGTTAATGTGACGTATTGTCCGATTGGCGACATTTCTCCTTCTTTATTGCGTACGAACATATTATTGAGCGACTCGGTGTCGAGACGGTATTCTGCCGATGCCTGAAGCATGACGCGGTAAAGCTTTGAGAATCTGTTCATATTAGAAGCGTAGCTTCCGCCTATATAACCTGCCATCACGTTGAGCACGTCGCCTGGTGAGACGCCGTTGCGCTTGCATCTGGCTGCATCGACTTCCAAAAGATATTGTGGATATTTGGTGTCGAATGATGTTGACGCTCTGCCTATTTCTGGTCTGTCATTAAGTGCGTTGATGACATCGTTTGTGATTTTCTGCAAGTCTTCGAGACTTCCGCCTTTTTGGTCTTGGATATGAACCTCGAAGCCGCTACTTGCTCCGTAGCCTGGAATCATACCGCGAGTGAAGACGATAATCTTCGCCGATGTGATGTCGGCTGTCTTGGCATAAATATCTTCCATCACGAAGTCGATGTTGTCTTCAATCTCAGTGCGTTGGTCCCAAGGTTTGAGACGAATGGTGAATCCACCGCATGAAGGACCGACGCCGCTCATCATACCGTAACCTGTTGTGTAGGAATATGATTCTATCTGAGGAATCTCGTCTAAACGAGAGGCGATTAGTTCCATGACGCGTACGGTCTCTCCTAAGTTCGTTCCTGGAGGTGTCTGAACATCGACGTTGATAGAACCCATGTCTTCTTTTGGAACGAGACCTGTCTTGGTGTTTTCAAGCATATAGAAAAGTCCGCCTAAAGCCGCGATGACGAGTATCATCGAGAACCATTTGTTTTTAAACATAAAGAGAACGCCTCTTTTATATCTGTTGATAAGTCCTTGGAAGCCAGCGTCGAATACGACATGGAATCGTGTCGAGAATGACATGCTGCCGTCTTCTCTGATGACGTAAGGTTGCATCAATAATGCGCATAATGCTGGACTTAAAGTGATGGAGTTGATGAGTGAGATACCGACAGCGACGGCCATGGTGAGACCGAATTGTGTGTAGAATGTACCTGTTGTTCCGCCCATGAAACATACTGGAATAAACACTGCCATGAAGACGAATGTAGTAGCAATCAATGCATTAGAAATACCTTGCATCGCGTCTACTGTTGCTTTATATGGTGATGTATATCCAGCATCGAACTTGGCTTGTACCGCTTCAACCACAACGATGGCATTGTCAACGACAGTACCGATGACGAGCACCAAGGCGAAGAGCGTAATCATGTTGAGACTGAATCCCGCTACCATCAGGAATGCGAATGTTCCTACGAGGGAAACGATGATGGCGATGGCTGGGATGAAGGTGGAACGGAAACTCTGCAAGAAGATGTAAACTATCAAGATAACCAAGATGACGGCGAGGATGAGAGTCTCGATGACGTTGTCGATTGATGCGTCGAGGAAGTCTTTGGTACTCATCAAGTCGACGATTTCAATGCCTCTTGGCAATGTCTTTCTGATTTCTTCTATTTCTTTGTCGATGGCGTCGATGATTTCATTGGCGTTAGAGCCTGAAGTCTGTGAAATCATCAATGTGGTTCCTGGATGTCCGTTCACTTGACCGATATAGTCGTAACTTCTTGAACCTAATTCTACAGTGCCGATGTCTTTGAGTTTCAATAATGTTCCGTCGTTGTCGGCACGGATTATCATATTGGCGTAGTCTTCTTCTTTGTCGTAACGGCCTCTGTATTTCAATGTGTAACGGAATGTGTTTTCTGAGTCAGCGCCGAGTGTGCCAGTCGCTGCTTCTAAGTTTTGTTCTGCCAATACTGCTGAGATGTCTGATGGCACTAAAGAATATTTAGCCATCTTGGCAGGGTCGAGCCAGATACGAAGTGAGTAGTCGGCACCTCTTACGTCGACTTCACCGACGCCAGCGATACGTGACAATCGAGGTTCGATATTGATTTTTAAATAATTACTGAGAAATCTCTCGTCGAAGGAGTCGTCAGGACTATAAACAGCGAGGACTTTGATACGGCTGGTTTGTCTTTTCTTGACGCTGACGCCGCTTCTTGTTACTTCTGCAGGCAACAGACCTTGTGCCGATGCGATACGATTCTGTACGTTGACGGTCGCCATGTCGGCATTGGTACCTTGACGGAAATAAATCTGAATGCTGGCAGAACCGTTGTTGTTTGCAGATGATGTCATATACATCATGTCTTCCACGCCGTTGATGGCTTCTTCCAAAGGTACTACGACGCTGTTTTGCACTGTCTCGGCATTCGCGCCAGAGTAATTCGCTGAAACACTGACAGTAGGAGGTGCGATTTCAGGATACTGTTCGATAGGAAGACCGACGAGGCAGATGAGACCTAAGAGCACTATTATCACAGAGATGACGCCTGCGAAAATAGGACGGTTGATGAATGTCTTGATATTCATTATTCGCCTCCTTCTTCTGTGAGTTCCTGAGATTCTGAGATTCTGAGATTCTGAGATTCTGAGGTTTTGATTGTAGCTCCTTCACGAACCAGACCTGCGCCTTCAGCAATGATAACGTCGCCGACTTCGAGTCCGCTTTCTACGATATAGTCGACGCCATTGTTACGAGGCATCACACTGATGGCTGCTGAATGTGCTTTGCCATCGATGACTTTATAAACAAATACTTTTTCTTGTAACTCGAATGTTGCAGTCTGAGGAATGATGATGCAGTCTTCGTGGTTAGAAGGAATGATGACAGTTCCGCTGCCGCCGTCGCGTAAGAGACGTTCCGGATTTGGGAATACGGCGCGGAAACTGACGGCACCTGTGCTGGCACTGATAGTGCCACTAACTGCATTGATTTTGCCTTTGTGCTTGTATGTCTTGCCGTTACTCATGACGAGTTCTACTGCAGGCATGTCTTTGATAGCTTCTTTTAATGAACCGTATTCTTGGATGAGGTCGAGCATCTGATTTTCTGCCATAGAGAAATAAGCGAAAATCTTGCTGTCGTCGGAAACAGTTACCAAAGGTTGGCTGATATTACTGTTAACCAATGCGCCCACACGATATGGAATCATAGAAGCAACGCCATTAACAGGCGATTTTACCATTGTATATGAAAGGTTGTTATATGCGCTGTTCATCTCAGCTTTCGCCAATGCAAGCTTAGCTTCTGCTTCAGCGAGGTTGTTTTGCGCTGTCATGAGTTCAAACTCAGAAACGACGTCTTGTTCAAGGAGTTCCTTGCTACTTTCAAGCACAAGCTGTGCTGTCGAAAGGTTGGCTTCGGCACTCATCACGTTGGCGGAAGCAATTTCATAAGCTGCTTTATATGGAGTCTGGTCGATGACGAAAAGGGTAGAGTCCTTGCGGACAAAGTCGCCTTCGTTGATGCGTATGTCGGTAATCATGCCACTGACTTGTGGACGAACCTCGACGGTTTGGCAACCGTTGATAGTAGCAGCAAAACCGCTTTTCAAAACTTGATTGCTCTTTTCAACTGTCAATGTCTTGTAAATAGTTTCTGCTTTTTTCTGAGGTACGACTTTTTCTTGACAAGATGTCAACGACAAACCTATAATGCCTATAAAAAATAACTTGCTAAAATTCCTTAAATTGCTCATTTTCAAGTATAATATTGAATATATTAATTAACGGCAAATTTAAGAAATATTTTACGAAGAATTGAAAAAAAGATAGAATGAAATTTGCCACGAAAAAATAAAAAAAACTCTTGACTTTTGCTTTTTGAATCATTACATTTACAAAAAAAAAACGAAAAAATATGTTAATTAGAACCGGGTGGGAAATTCCACCCGATATATATTGTGTTTTAATTTTATATCATTTCTATTCTATGAAAAAGTCATCAATATTATTAATTCTTATTTTGATTGTGCTCAATGCAAATGCTCAATGGTGGAAACCTCAGCATCATATACATGATACTGTTAAATATATAGTGATGTATGAACTTACGTTGAGAGAAGATACCACTCATATGGAATATTATCGAACTGATGATTATATGTTGTCAATAGGAAAAGATAACAATATCAGTTCTTTTAGAGGGTACAATGCTTTTAAAAATGATATGGAGCGAAAAAAATTAGGAGATGAGGGCTTGTTGTTGGAGCTAATGCAGACAGGACAGTATCGTTCTAAATATATGCCATCAGTTCATAAATTCGATATATTTAAGGAATATGAAAAAAGAATTGTTACCACTATAGATCATATATTTTCTTATGGAATGTATGAATACGAAGAACCTTTCGACAGTTTCAATTGGCAGATAACTTCCGAAACAGATACCATTCACAATTATGCTTGTCAGAAAGCGATATGTGATTTCGGAGGTCGTATCTGGGAAGCCTGGTTCACTATGGAGATTCCTATCAGTGACGGTCCTTATAAATTCTGTGGACTTCCCGGTCTCATCTTAAATATTGCAGATACACAAGACCATTATTCATACAAATTCATTTCGATAGAGAAGCCATCTGAACTAATGATGATATACGAAGTCATTGAAGAAAAAATTCCAACAACAAAAAAAGAATTCTTCAAGTTGCAAGATAAAAACAAAATATCACATAGCATAAATACCATGTCATCCAATGATAAGGCTATTCAAAAAGCTATCGAATATGAAAAGTCCAAAAATAATCCGATAGAATTGGATAGGAAATAAATGTAGAGACGCGTCAATGATTCCTATAAAATAAACAAACATTGACACGTCTGAATTAGGAATAAAAATAATCTTGGACAAAGCCTTTAGTCCTTAGACATAGAAAACATGAAACAATCAACGTCGATATTATTCCTCATATTGATTTTAGTCAGTATGAAAGTTCAGTCGCAGACTGTAATCAGCGGTCGTCTTGCTGATACCGCAGGCGAGCCTATTCCAAATGTCAGCGTTTTAGTTCATAATATTGGCAGCGACTTGATAATGGCTTACGGTTTTTCCGACATCGACGGCAACTATGAAATAAGTTTCAACCTTCCGGCAGACAGCTTAGACATAAAGACTAATTCTTCTTTTTATGAAAAAATAACAAAACGTATTACAAACACTTCTCAAACAATCGACTTCGTTTTGAAAGAAGAAGTCTATGAGTTGAAAGGCGTTACGGTGATGGCGCGTTCTATTGAGAAAACTGGCGATACTGTAGAATATTTCGTTGATTCTTTTGTAGGTCTTGAAGATAAAAGCATTGAAGATGTGCTGAAGAAAATGCCTGGAATAGAAGTGGAAGGCAACGGTCAGATTCTATACCAAGGCCTGCCGATACAGAAATTCTATGTGGAAGGCATGGACTTGATGGACGGGCAATATGCTACCATCAGTAAGAACCTGCCGCATCAGTCGGTGGCGTCGGTGGAGATTTACGAAAACCATCAACCGATACAATTGCTTCAAGACCGCATCGAGACAGACAGAGCTTCTCTCAATATAAAACTGTCGAAAGACGTTACTGTCACAGGTTCGGGAGAAGTCGGAATCGGAGCTTATCCTTTGCTGTGGAACGCCAATGTCACGCCGATGCTTTTCACAAACAAGATGCAGATGATGGCTTCTCTTCAAAGTAATAATATCGGTAAAGATCTTCTGAATAACAATATGATAAGCTATTATCAAGATGCGGACGAAGAGGCTCCCGATGTAGATGAAGAACTTTCGATAATAAGTTCACCGATACCTTTAATAGAGAAAAGCAGATACTTGGACAACACTTCGCATCTCGCGAATTTCAACATACTCGCTCCGATAAGCAAGACAACACAGATGAGAGTCAATCTCTCTTATATCAACGATTTGCAAAAACAAAATTCGTCACAACAAAACACATATTTCCTTCCAAATGATACGATTTCATATACGGAAACGATAAGCAACAAAATCTATGATTCTTACCTGAAAGGTGATGTCGCTATCGACAGAAACGACAAGAAGGCTTATGTGAAAGATAAAATCGAATTTTCAAAACGATGGAACAAATCATACGGATATGTTTTGAATAACGACGAAAACATAAATCAAATTCTTAACAATCAGGCAATGTCAGTGGCGAATGAACTGCGCGTGTTGTTTCCTGTAGGCAAACATCTTTTGGATTTCGTCTCGTATAATTCTTACGACAATCTGCCTGAATCTCTGAATGTAGAACCGGGAGTATTTGAAGAGATTTTCAATGTAGGAAAACCTTATCAGAAAACAAGTCAGCATTTCGACAAAGAGCGATTTTTTACAAATGAAGCGTTGAGCGGAATATTTACATTCGGGAGTATAGTCATGAGCAGTAAGTTGGGAATCAGTCATTATCAGAATAAGGTCAAGACAAATCTTGCAATATTTCCTCATGAAAACTTACTTGGTTATATTTCGTTGATGAATGATGTAAATCATACATATACAAAACCATATCTCAGTTCAAGACTTGAATACAAACTGAGAAGAGCTACTTTTGTCTTAAACCTTCCTCTTTCTTTGAATCATGCCACGACGAACAATCGCGAAGAAAAGCAGGAACTTACGAAGGTCTTCCTCAATCCGAAGCTCTCTTTTAAATATGAATTTAATAATATGTTCAAGATAAATGCCAGCGGTCAGTATGAGCAGAATATCGACAACTTTGAAAATTATTACGACAATCCTGTCCTGAGTGATTATCAGAGTCTTTTTACGATGACGGCTCCAATGTCGGTTTCCGATTTGACAAGAGCCAACGTGCGGTTTACTTTCAACCAGCCGTTCTATGCGATAAACAGTTCCTTGTCGTACACATATCAGCACAGAAATTCCGACATAATTTATAAATACGACATCGACGAAAACGGAGCTTCATATCTTCAGATGATTGAAAGTCCGAACACTTCAGATTATCATGTGATAAATCTTAACGTCAAGAAATTCATCTCAGTGATAAAGATGACGATAGGATTGAAAGCCAATCTTCTTCACAACACGCGGCATAACATCTTGAACGGAAGTCTTGTCGAGAACAAGAATATTTCAGCGAGCATAATGCCGAATATGATGGTGACGATTAAACACTGGGCGCATTTCAATTATTCATTTAATTTCAATAACATACAGACATTTAGCGAAGATGTCAAGAAAAGCGATGTTAATTATCTGCGACATTATTGCAAGCTGAACATCTTTCCTCACAGAGACCATCTCATCACTTTGAACTCAGAGATATATTCACATTTAGGAAAAAATTATATCTATTTCGATGCGTCATATCAATATTCCATTCCGAAATACAAACTCGATTTTGAGTTAAAATGCAATAACATTTTCAACAATAAATTGTACGTCTCATATTATTCGGGAGCGTTTTCTATCGTGGAATCTATCTATGAGATACGACCGATGGAAATCTTTCTTTCAGTAAAATTCAGGTTTTAAGGAATGATACATTCAATGTGTCTCTACATTGTTCATTATCAACTCAATTACCGTAATTTCCGGTTTCGTTCCGATTCTTGTCTTCATCAGTGTTTCTCCTAATCCGATGTTGACATAAAGATATTGTTCGTTGTGTTTGAAAAGTCCTGCTACTTCATTGAAAATAAATGATGATGGCGACCATCCGAATAATGAGAACTGCATCGCATGGGTGTGGCCTGATAACATCAAGTCGATTTCAGGCGTGTCTTTGACTTCTAATTCCCAATGTGTTGGGTCGTGGCTTAACAGGATTTTATAATCGCCGGAAGAATTTTTCATGGCTTTTTGAAGATTGCCGAAAGAAAGGAATGCTCTGTGCGTCGATATGTTTTCTACTCCGATTAAAGATATTGTGTCGTGGTTACGAATTATATTTACGTTTTCGTCAAGAAGTAAGTTCCATCCCATTATTAACTGTCTGTCTTTCAATTCCTCGACAAATTTCCATTGAACTGAATCCGGGAAATTGCTGTACGCGCTGTAGTCGTGGTTGCCTAAAATAGAATATACGCCGTCTTTGGCTTTTATCTTGGAAAGTATTGTGTCTAAACCG
>JAZLAL010000146.1:0-35822 GCA_045613185.1 Bacteroidales bacterium
CGAGGCCACATCCAGTTGTCAGTGTCGCCACCGAACTTACCGATTGATGAAGGAGGAGTACCAACGAGACGAACGTCTGTATATACTTTATAAACGAACATATAATATTCATTACCTTCGAAGAAACCTTTGATGATTGGGTTGTATTTGCCATCTTCTGAAGCTGCTGCTTCGAGTTCTTTAGCTTTAGCAGCGATAGCTTGGTTACGTTCTGCCCATGACATTGTGTCGTTCAAAACGCTGAAGATTTGTTCTGTAACGTCTTCCATACGAACGAGGAAAGATGCTGAGATGCCTTCAGCTGGAAGTTCTTCTTCAAAGCTTCTTGCCCAGAAACCGTCTGTTAAATAGTCGTGTTCAACTGTTGAAAGTTTTTGGATTGAGCCATAACCGCAGTGGTGGTTAGTGAACATAAGGCTGTTTTGAGAAACGATTTCGCCTGTGCAGAAGAAACCGCGTGGTGTTGCGCCTTCTGAAAGACCAACGATAGCGTCTTTTAAGCTGCTGTTGTTGATGCTGTAGAGTTCTTCAGGAGTGAGTTGAAGACCCATTTTTTCCATGTCAACATAGTTCAAACGCTCTACGAACATAGGAAGCCACATGCCTTCGTCAGCGTGTACTTTGCCCACTAATGAGAAAATTGCGAGGGCAATAAATAAGAAAGTTTTTTTCATTTTTTTGATATTTATTAAATTGTTGATAAATTTATTTTTATGCATTGAGCTTTGAGCCATGAGCTTTGAGCACACACATGCTCACGGCTCATAACTCATAGCTCACAGCTTTTATCTTCCAATGAGGAGTTCTGGAGACATTTCGTAGTAGATGTCTTTTGGAATTCCCATGCCATTGACTTTATCGAGGTCTGATTGGAGAGTTGGTTTGATAACGCCTTCTGTAGCAATCCATTCTTTTACGAATTCGTAATTGCCATCGCCTTGAGCTTTAAGGATTTCGCCACCAAGTTTAGCAACAGCGACTTTCATGTTTTCAAAGTTGATAGCATACATACCTTCTTCGTTGCGTGTGAATGCGCCTTCTTTTTCAAGGAAATTGAATGTCAACATATTAGCTTTACCGTGTGCGCTTGATGCACCGAAACGTACTGAACGGAAGATGCCTGCCATGAAAGTGGTGTAGTTTTCTACTAATGTTGAATTTGTATATTCACCCATTTCTGAAAGTTTTGTGACTAAGTAAAGACCTAAGATGTCAGCCTTAGCTTCTTCGATAGCTGAATATTGTTCTTTAAGAGCATGACGTACTGTACCTTGGCCATCGAGAGTGTTTTTGATACCCATACCGTGAGCCACTTCGTGGAACATGACGTTAGCGAAGAAAGCTTCGAATTTAACGTTCTCGCGTGATTCTGGAGTCATGAGGACGTCTGAGATAGGAACGAGGATGTTGTCAAACTTAGCTTTCATAGCGTTTTTAAGTTGTAACTTACGAGTTCCTTTTTGAAGTTGAACGCGTTCATCGTTAGGCAAGTTGATAGCGATAGTCTTGCCAGCCATGTTACAGTCGCCGCCATAGAATACAGCGTCGTAGACTGCGAGGTCAGCGTCAGCACCTGGTTTCTCTGCTTTATATTCTTCTGCTACAGGAAGTTGTGTCTGTAACAAAGGAAGAAGTGATGCGTAATGAGCGAGTTGTTTGCTCCATTCTTGGTCTTTGATTAAGATGAAAGCTTCATGAGCTGACTTGTAGCCAAACAGAGCGTCTACGTAATTTTCGATTGGACCAACGACGAAGTCGACGTTATTGTTACGGACGTCCATCCAAGCCATGTCGCTTTCGAAATAATCGTCTGTCAAGACAGCTTTAGCTCTGAGACGTAAGTAGTCTGCGAATTCTTTATCGCCAGCGAGGTCAGCTGCTTTGTTTAACAATTCAGCGACTTTATTGATTTGTTCAGCGTAAGCTTCGTGGAACCAAACAGCTTGTAACTTGCCGTTTTCGTCACGTTTAATCAAAGTGTATTGGCTTGTTTTATCAGCGTTATCCCAAGCTTCAAACTCTTCTTTTGTCATATCAGTTGGATAAAAACCAGCGCCTTGAGGCATTTCGCCGTATTCTGGAAGGAATGGAGCGAGGTTATCGAAGTGATTCCAAGGGCCATAGTTAATTTCAGCAAAGAGACGAGCGTCTTTATCTTCAATAGAATTCAAGAATGTTTCTTTGTCGCCACCATAGTTTTGAGTCCAGAAAATGTCATCCATGATATTACCGATTTCATAGAGATAATTCAACATTTGTTTTTCATTATCAGACAAATGAGAAATGTCGGAAGTCAACTGAACCTTTGCATATTGCTTTGTAAGGTCAGCGTAGTTAGTTTTAGCTTCTTGTTTTGGAGATTCAGCACAACTGATTGTTGCAACTCCTAAAGTCAAAATCATTACTAAATTTCTAATTTTCATTTTTTGTTAATTTATGTTGTTAATATTTTTTTTGTCATGAGCTGTGAGCCTTGAGCTGTGAGCATTTCATTCCTAATTCCTAATTAAATCCATGAGCATCAAAATGTCATTCCAAGTTTGTGTGAAATAAATTTTCACTGCTTCGATAATATTAACAGGCTCGGATGTTCCGCCGCTTACTGAATAGATTATCAATGATATATTGAAAAGTATGAATGTTATTATGTAAAGATATGAAAGGAATGGTCCGCAAAGTTGGATGTCGCTTTGGTCGAGTCGAGTGTCTTTTTTCCAGCATAAAAAATAGAACATTAAAGAAAAACCAATCATGACATCAATTATTGGAAGACATTCATCTTTAATCATTAAGCGGAATAAAAGAAGTACAAACGTGATATACGGAAGCGTATATGGAGCCAATGTTGACATGATGCTTATATGTCCGTTTCTCATTTCGCTACTGACAAAGCCTAAGGAATTATCGTTGTAAGAAAGCGAATCAGAAGACTTTACGTTAAACTGATATATTTTTCTTCTTAGGAAAAGAGCTCCGACGAGCATGTGAGCGCCTTCGTGCGACATAGTCTGCATTATGTCGATGTTTTTTCTGAATACAAATCTGTGGAAGATAAGGTATAATATAAAACCAACACCGAGACAAAGATATCCCGAATAAATATTGCTTTGTAAAGATTTTGACACATGAATGACAACTCTGTAAAATTCAAAAACTGTTATAACCGTTGTAAACAACAACATAAGTACGGTTATAATTTTACGAAATTTACTCATTGACAATGTGTTATAAATTATACAAAGCTTTCCTTTTTCGTTCGTAAAATTAAGAAAAAAAGTAGAATGTTTTACATTCACAGAAAATTAATTAGAATACCTTAGCTATTAGCTATTGGCTATTGGCCATTGACTATTGACTATTGACTATTGGCTTTGGTTCAATGGTCAATGGTCAACGGTCAACAGTCAATGGTCAACAGTCAATGGTCAACGGTCAACAGTCAATGGTCAACAGTCAATGGTCAAAGAAACAATTCCGCTGCGATTCCGTCGGCGAAGAGCATTCCTTCGTCGGTGAGGTGATAAGTGTTAAAATCCTTTAACATTTCTCCAGATTCTAAATATTTTTTAACATTTTTTAAGAAATGTTCGGAATAATAACTTCCGTATTTAGCAGAAATTTTTTCTACGTCGCAGCCCCATGATGTTCTGAGAGATGTCATCACATACTCGTTAAATTTATCTTCTTTTGATAAAATCTCTTTTTCATAGTAACATTCAATGTCAGTGTCAGTGTCTGCGTCAGTGTCAGCGTCAACAAGTTGAATATATTTCGTAAGATTCGAAATGTTCCATTGGCGAGAATTCCCATCGTAAGAATGAGCTGACGGACCGAGTCCGAGGTATTTTTCATCGTTCCAATAAATACTGTTATGTTGCGAGCGGCAACCATGTTTTGCGAAGTTAGAAATCTCGTAATGTTCGAAGCCGTTTTCTTTTGTTCTTTCGACTAAAATATTATAATGACGCACGGTTTCATCTTCACTAACATCTTGCAAATCACCCTTCTCAATACGCTGACCTAGAATAGTTTTCGGCTCTATTGTAAGAGCGTAAGCCGATAGATGCGATATTCCTGTTGAAAAGAAAATATCGAGGTTTTTGTTCCATTTCTCTTCTGTCAGAGTCGGGATTCCGTAAATCAAATCGAGGGTAAGTTTTTCAAAGCCAACGCATTTCAAATCGTCGATAATCTTAAGCGCGTGCTTTGAATCATGTCTTCTATCAAGATATTTCAAATCATCATCATGAAAACTCTGAATGCCGACACTTATCCTATTGACGCCCAATGATTTCAACTCAAACAACTGTTCTTTATCAATCGTATCAGGATTTGCCTCCAAAGTGATTTCAGGATTAGGAATCAAATCAAAATTATCGTTAGTGATTTTTAGAATTTCATCGATATATTTTGTTGGCAATAGAGAAGGCGTTCCACCACCGAAATAAATCGTCCTAACTTTTTCATTGCCAAGATATTGATTGCGGGCGATGAGTTCTTTTTTCAAAGCGTCGACATATTCAACGATTTTCTTTTCAGACACCAAAGAAAAGAAGTTACAATAAGCGCATTTGCTTTTGCAGAAAGGGATATGAATGTAGATTCCAGCCATGATGCAAAATTAAAATATTTCCTAATGCTTTTCATAAAGAAAAAAATCTTATCTTCGTAAACTATTTCATTTTAAAAATATATGAGTATATACGATAGATTATCAGACACTTCCAAGAAAAAGTTTGTCGTTTTAATTGACCCTGACAAACCTACAGACAATGAAATTATCGACATAGTGGAGAAGTCTAAAAAAGTCGGTGTTGATTTTTTCTTTGTGGGAGGAAGTCTGTTAACGACAGATAGTTTGGACAATTGCATAAAATTGATCAAGAAACACTGTGATATTCCTGTTTTGATTTTCCCTGGCAATTCGTTGCAGATTAGCAAGTGGTGTGATGGATTTTTATTATTATCGCTCATTTCCGGACGTAATTCCGAAATGTTGATTGGCAGGCATGTGATAGCGGCTCCATATTTAAAACTATATGGAAATGAAATCATTCCGACAGGTTATATACTGATTGACGGAGGAAGTCAGACGTCAGTTTCATATATGAGCAATACCACGCCGATACCACATGATAAAGACGACATCGCGATGTGTACGGCTCTTGCAGGTGAGATGTTGGGCTTGAAAATCATATACATGGACGCAGGTTCTGGCGCAAAAACTCCTGTTTCGGCAGAAATGATTAGTAAGGTAAGACAGACTATTGAAATACCTCTTATTGTTGGTGGCGGCATCAACACTCCTGAAAAAGCAGCCGCTGCAGTCAAGGCTGGTGCCGATATCGTAGTGGTTGGCAACGCTTTAGAAAAAAGCATAGATAAACTTCAAGAATTCGCAGACGCGGTTCACAATGGCAATTCATAATTCATAATGCATAATTCATAATTAAAATACAATAACACTATGAGAAGAACATTATTATTAATCGCATTGATTTCAGTTGCAATATCATCATTTGCACAAGAAAAGAAAATGCTCACTCCTATGGACGCTGCTTATCAAAATCGCAGCATCTATCCTGTAGGTAAAAACGTAAATTGGTTGACAGGCTCTGACAAATACATCTTCACAGAAAGCAACAGCCTTATGGTTCAAGATGTTAACGCAAAAGACGCAAGCATTTTGTTAACATTAGACCAAGTGAACTCATACTTGAATCAAGCTGGCATGGACAGCCTCAAACGTCTTCCTAACTTAACATGGCTCGACACTAACAAAGCTTATTATTACAGCTTTAACAAAAACACGAATAATGTCGACCTTAACGTTCTTGATATAAAAGCAAAGGAAATCAAGAAAGTTACAGAAGTGCCAGCAAATGCTGAAAATCATACAATAACAACTCCTTCGTTGAAAGTGGCTTATACCATCGATAATAATTTATATTACGCTGATGGTGATAAACAAGTTCAAGTGACAGATAACGCAGCTAATGTTGTTGCAGGTCAATCTGTTCACCGTAACGAATTCGCTATCGACGGCGGTATTTTCTGGTCACCAGACGGAAGCAAACTTGCTTATTATTCAATGGATGAAAGCATGGTTTCTGACTACCCTCTCGTAGACATCACAACACGCGTCGCTGAGGCAAAACCAATAAAATATCCAATGGCAGGTATGACAAGCCACGAAGTTACATTGAAGATTTACAACACTGAAAATGGCGAAGAAACTGTCGTTAAGACAGAAGGCCCAGCTGATCAATACCTTACATCAATAACATGGAACCCTAACAACGAAATGATTTATATAGGTGTATTGAACCGCGGTCAAAACCATCTTCAATTCAACGAATATAACGCATTGAACGGCGAGTATTTACAAACAATTTTCGAAGACAGAGACGAACAATATGTAGAACCAGTCGGTCCAGCTCATTTCTTGCCAAACAGCACAAAAGAATTCTTATGGCTCGCTCAACGCGATGGTTTCTATCACGTTTGGAAACATAACACTGTCACAAAAGAAGCTAAACAAATCACAAAAGGCGACTTCGTTGTCACTGCTTTCGAAGGCTTCGACAAAAAAGGCGATAACATCTACTACACTTCAACAGAAGTAAGTCCTTTGGAACGTCATTATTACAAACATAATATCAAGACTGGCAAGAAGGTAAAAATCAGCAAGGAACACGGAACACACGGCGTTACTCCAAGTGCTTCTGGCAAATACTTCATCGACTCATATTCAAGCACTGACGTAGCAAGAAACGTTGACATCATGGATGCTACTGGCAAGATGGTCAAACGTTTACACGAAGCTGTAGATCCTTTGAAAGAATATAACATCGGTACAATAGAACTCGGCACTTTGAAAGCTGAAGATGGACAAACTCTTTACACTCGTCTCATCAAGCCTTACAACTTCGATGAAAACAAGAAATATCCTGTCGTGATTTACGTTTATGGCGGTCCTCATGCTCAAATGATTACCGACTCTTGGACAGCAGGTGCTGGCATCTTCTTACATTATCTCTCACAAGAAGGTTTCATCGTCTTGACTTTGGACAACAGAGGTTCTGCTGACCGTGGCGAGGCTTTCGAACAAGTCATTCACCGTCAATGCGGACAAGCAGAAATGCGCGACCAGAAAGTCGGCATCGACTACCTCAAATCTCTTCCTTTCGTCGATGCTGACCGTATCGGAACAGACGGATGGAGCTACGGCGGTTTCATGAGTACAAACATGAAAATCAATTATCCAGAAGACGTAAAGGTTTCAATAGCCGGCGGCCCTGTAATGGATTGGAAATATTACGAAGTGATGTACGGCGAACGTTATATGGACACTCCAGAAGAAAACCCAGAAGGCTACGAACTTACAAGTCTCGAAAACAAAGCAGACAAACTCGAAGGTAAGTTGATGATAATCCACTGCACAACAGACCCTGTCGTTCTCTGGCAACACTCATTGGTATTCGTTCAAAACTGCATCGAAAACGGCAAACAATTGGATTACTTCGTATATCCAGGTCACGACCACAACGTCTATGGTCCTGACAGAGCACACCTTGTGACAAAAATCACTGAATATTTCAAGGCAAACCTTTGAGAAGAACTTTAGAACTTTAGAACTTTAGAACTTAGAGTTTCTAGAGTTCTAAAGTTTTAGAATTTTAGAATTTAAAAAAAAGATTATGGGAAAGATTCAAGATGACAATAAATTATATTCATTCTTAAGACCTTTCGTAGATCGTCATTTAAAAAGATCTTTTCGTCGTTACGAAGTCGTTGGTTTAGAAAACATTCCACAGAATGCGGCATGCATCTTCGCTGCGAATCACACCAACACTTTGATGGATGCTTTGGTGTTGCTCAGCATGAGTCGTGAGAAGAAAGTCTTCATCGCAAGAGGCGACATTTTCAAGAGACCTTTCATCGCGAAGCTTATGCATTTCGTTCGTATTCTTCCTATCTATCGCATCCGCGATGGTTATAAGAGCGTGAAAGACAACAACGCCGAAATCATAGAGAAAGCTGCCGACGTCGTTCATGACGAAGTAAAACTCTTCCTCTATCCTGAAGCGACACACAGAACAAAGCACTCTCTTCGTCAGCTCAGCAAAGGAATCTTCCATATCGCTCTTAAAGCAAACGAAGAATTCGGCCACGAGAAACCGGTTTACATCATTCCTACTGGCATCGAATACGGCGACTATTTCCGCTATCGCTCAACAGCATTAATCAACATAGGCGAGCCTATCAACGTAACTGAATATGTAAATCAGCATAAAGATGAAAACGAAGCTGTCATCATGAACGGATTGCGTGAGATGCTCTCAGAACGTATGTCAAAACTTATCTCTTTCATCCCTGACAACGAAGAAGATTATAACGCTATCTGGGAGATGACTAAGATGAAGGCCAAATTCAAATTCTATGAACCATTGGCACAACGTCTGGAACGTAATCAAAAAACGATAAAGGAAATCCTCGAATGGAAGGAAAGAGAACCAGAGAAGGCAAAAGAGACTTTCGAGAGAGTCGATAAATTCACTAAAAAACGTAAGAAGAAAGACATCTCCATTTTCTCTGTCACCAATGAAAACATAGGCGGCACTGTATTTTGGAAGACTTTAGTCGCATTACTCGGACTTCCAGCCTACATCGCAACAGCAATATCAACATTGCCAATATGGCTTGTCACAATGATTTTGAAAAAAAGTTTCAAAGACAAGGCTTGGGGTAATACGATAAGCTTTGCTACCGAGACAATATTACATCCATTGCTGATGATATTATGCATCGTCTTGGCGTTCTGTAATCTCTCTTGGGAACAAGCAACATTAACTAGCATCATCTATTACTTATCATACGAGTTTTTCGTTGATGCCACCGAATTCCTCAGAAGATGGATTTCAGATGTGAAATGGTGCTTTAACAAGAAGCTACGAGCTATGAGCCGTGGGCTGTGAGCATATCAACTAAAAAACAAAAGGCTAAAGTGTAAAAACTCTAGCCTTTTTTATTGATGTCATTTTGCTCAAAGCTCATTGCTCAGAGCTCATCACATTAGAACATTGGAAGCTGATATATGAAACCTACAGAAACACGGTTTGTGCTGTAATCTGGTTTTACGATAACGTCTTCTTCATACATATAATGACGTCCGACGTATGTCAAGAAGAAATGCAAGTTGCTTTCCATTGGATAATATTCCAAACCGGCTAAATAACCTAATGATGTGCGATATTTGCCTTTTGCAACTAATTCAGACTCTTCTGTGACTGATGCTGTTTCGTACATACCCTTAACAAAGACATTCCATTTGTCAGCAAAGCGATAGTTCAACTTCGTTACCAATGACATATAAGATGTGTTATATACGTTATGTCCGAATTCAAGACCTCTTATTTCAGTGATGATACCACCGCGGTCAATAGCGTCGTTTGAATACATGAAGTCGAGGTACATATTGAACTTGCCGAGTGTCAACTCATTGCCGAGTGCGAAGTAATAAAGGTTCTTGTCTTTTGCCTGACTCATGAGAGATGCTGACCAACGTGTTTTGAAAACATTGTTGAAGTTACCGTTCCAGTTTAATGTATAAACCAAAGGTAACTTAGTGTTTTCAAGGTTTAAGGCAGTCATGAGTTCTGGAGTGAAATGATATGTGTCTGTAAATGAACTATTCAAGCTATTCAAGACTTGGAAATTAAGTTGTTGACCTTCCATGAAATCGTAACCGATGTTGATACCAGTCAAGAAGTTGCTCATATATTCAATCATGTCGCTGTATTCATAGATTTCGATTGGGTTAGCATCGAATTCGAATCCACCGTAATTAGCACATTGTTTACCAGCGAAGAGTGAGAATTTATCACCTAATTTAACGCCGATACCTGCGATGTCTATAGAAGTTGGAAGATTGTCAATCATGCCGCTACCATTGTTAGGACGGTTGAGGCGTTGACGCCAGCGATATGAAAGCCATTCGTTGACATTGCCTTTAGCCTCGATACGAAGCTGACGCATGTTGAACTTGCCTTGGTCGAAACCATCGTTGAAGATAGCGTCGAAGCTGCCGTTCATATTCATATAAAGGTTGAACTTGTCAGTCTTTTTCTTCACGCCTGAAATCTGTTCATACAAAGACTTTTCTTCCTGAGCGTTTAAGCCGATTACGCACAAAGCGAGGACTAATAGTGTGAGTAGTTTTTTCATAATAGTTTGTATTTTTACTAATTATGCATTATGAATTATGCATTATGAATTGATTAATATTGATTGAAGTATTCTTGAATTTGTTTCCAGTCGTCTGTTTGTGTCAAAGCGAGCATCAATAAGATACGAGCTTTTTGTGGATTGAGTTGTTGTGAAGCAACGAATTGATAGAATGCGTCGTCGACTTCATTATCGAGTGTGCTAGGACCTGTTGGGACGCGTGATGAGCGAACTACTTGGATGCCTTTTTTACGAGCTTTTTCCAAAACTGGGAACACGTCTTTGTGGATGTTGCCATTACCAACACCAGCATGGATGATACCTTTATAATCGTTTTTCAACATTGGCTCAACCATGTCAGCATTAACGCCAGCGTGGCTGTAGACGATACCGACTTTTGGTAATTCATTTAAGTTTGTAACATCAAAAACAGATTCTGTTGTGTGTTTTTTAAGAGGTTGTTGGTTGTAGTAAACCTTGCTGTTGAATACGTATCCGAGAGGACCTGCGTTAGGAGCTTGAAATGTCTGAACGCCAGTGGTGTGCATTTTTGTCACGCTTTCTGCACCGAGGATGTTGTCGTTCATCACAACGAGCACGCCTTTGCCTTTTGATTCAGGAGCGCAAGCTGTCACAACAGCGTTGTAGAGGTTACGAGGGCCATCAGCGCTGATAGCTGTTGAAGGACGCATTGCACCAACCAAAACAACAGGTTTGTCGCTCTTCACAGTGAGGTTCAAGAAGTAAGCAGTCTCTTCCATTGTGTCGGTTCCGTGAGTGATGACGATACCGTCGACTTTAGGGTCTTTTAATAATTCGTTGATTCTCTTTGCTAAGATGAGCCATACTTCGTCGCTCATGTCTTGTGAGCCGATGCGTACTACTTGTTCGCCTTCGCAGTTAGCGATGTCTTGTAATTCTGGAACAGCTTCGAGTAAAGTAGCGATAGCCATTTGACCAGCGGTGTAGTTAGTAGCTGTTGATGAACCGCCAGCGCCGGCGATGGTGCCGCCAGTTGCAAGGATACGGATGTTTGGTTTTTGCGCAAACGCCATGGTTGCTGTCACTAATAAAGCAACCATCATAAGAGTTAATCTTTTCAATGTTTTCATATAAATGTAATTTTAAATATTAAAAAATCAAAAGTTAAAATTGTTCAAAAGATTTTAAAAAAAGACATAAAGTCGCAAAGACACAGAGTCTCAAAGTTTACTTTGCGTCTTTGTGTCTTTAAGTCTTTGTGTCATTAAAACAGGTAATTAAATCCGATATAAACGCCTAAGCCACCGCCGTCTCTTTTATCGAGAGATTTTGCAGCTTCAGCTGAAATGATGAAGTTTCTGTTCATGATAAGTTTCAAGCCGCAGCCAGCAGAAGTGTGGATGCCTTCTTTATCACCGCTGTAGATGAGGTTTTCAGCATCTTCTGGAGCGATGTTATATTGTTTTTCTATTGTTTCCCAGGCAGTTTCTTGCTCAGCTAGACGATAGCTTTGTGTCACCATACCAGCATCGAAGAATGGGTTAAGAGCGACGTTCCAGTTTTGGTTAATAAATTGGAAGCTAGCCACTTTCCAACGAAGTTCTGCATTAAGCCAAGCGTATCCTGCGCCGATCACTCTGTTTCTGTTGATACCACGTACTGAGTTAGCACCGCCGATAGCATCAGTAGACATTTTTTTGTAGAACAACATGTTTGAGTTGAACATTGCATAATAAGGAATCTCGCCGGCGATTACGTTTTGTGTAACGAGACGATAAGCGAATGTAAGGTTTTCCTTTACGACAGGAATATAATGTTGCCATACAGCATTGAAAGTCATGTGACTGTAACCATCGCCGTCGATGAAGTCTGGAGCTCCTGTTAATGTAGCTTCGAAGTAAGCACCTTTAGTTGGGTCGCTATCGTGGTTTTTGGAGTCATAGATGAAAGCGAGTTTTATCTGAGTCACGTTACCTCCATCGGCTTCGTTGGCTCTGATGAGACCGCTTTCGCGATATAATTCATATAATGTGACTTGTTCGTCATAACGATATTCCTTGTTAGAGATTTCGATTCTTCCCATGTTATAGTTGAAATAACTGAGACCTACGCCATAGTAGAAATTCTCTCCGAAACCGAATTTGTTGCGCAAACAAGAGTTAAATCTGAATTGTTTACGGTCCATTCTATAGAATATGCTGTTGAAGTTAGGGTCAAAGTTTTCTATTAATGACTGTTGACCGTTGACCGTTGACTGTTGACTCATTACATAAAGGTCATTAAAATAAGGAGAAGCGAAACCGTTGAAGCCGTAGAACTCGAAGCGTTTGTCTGTGAAATAACCAGCATCAACGAAGAGACGAGAGTTAGGCATAAGGTTATAGAAGTCACCGTAAAAACGTAAGTTGAGAGAACCTTTTGTATAAGCAGAAGCTTCGAGGTTCATCTTATAATCAAATTTAGGATAACGAGACCCGTCACCATAGTTGAAAATATCAACGCAAGCACCATATTGGAAACCGAGGTCAGAGTTATAGCCGACGACAGGAAGCGGACCGAAGTTCCAGCCTTTCTTGATAAGTTCGCCTTTTTCGTTATAGATTTTTTCTTTTTTCTTCTTTCCGTTATCATTACTTTGAGCGTCTTGTGCGAGCAATGCAAATGACATCAACAACAATGACATCAATACGAATAATTTTCCAGTTTTTTTCATAATAGTATAATTAATATTGATTTTTAATCGTTATTCCTAAAGAACTTATGCAAAAAAAATGTATTTTTGTTCTGCCAAGCAAAAGTAAAAAAAAATCATCATGGAACAAAGAAATAATAAACAAGACCTTATAATTTTCGAAATAGAAAACTTGTTGAACAAGATGTCTAATCAAGTTAATTTTCTGATTAGAAAAGAGATACAAATAAACCAACTCGATGTTGATTTATTGATGGAAAACACCAGAAAATTATATGACGCGATTTGTTCTATTGAATTAGGAATGAACAATGAGGAATTAAGAGTTCAGGAAGAAGACTCGGAATTAGAACTCGTTGACTCATTGACTGAAGAATTTGAGGAAGTCAATGAACCTGAAGAACCTGAGGTTTTTGACGAAACCGAAGTTGATGAAACTGAGACTTTTGAAAGATTTGAAGTTTTTGAAGAAGAAGTTGATACTGAAGATAAAATAGAAGATTCTGAAGAAGTCGAAGAACAAATCGATGATGCCGAGATAATAGAAGATGATAAAATCGAAGACGATGACAACTCGGCAGATATGATTTGGGATTTTACTGTAGAAGAAGATAGTCAGTTAGAAGTGAGGAGTGAGGAGTTAGAAGTTGACACTGACTCGTTCCCGACACCAAATCTCGTTCCCGAAAATGACGTTGTTGAAGATGAAAAAGACGTAGTTCCTTCTCCTATAACTAATATATATTCAGCTCAAAGAGAAGAAGATTCCGGCATAAAGACTTACAAAATAGTACGAGGAAATGCTCCTACAATCAGTGATATCTTGGAACAAAACGTCGACAACAGTCTCGCCGCTCGTTTGCAAAGAAAACCTGTCGCCGACTTGATTTCAGCAATTGGCATCAATGACAAGTTCTTGTTCCTAAACGAGTTATTTGGCGGAAGCATGGAGAAATATAATAAATCAATAAGATCTTTGAATAGTTTCTCAACTTTATTAGGTGCAAAAACATACATGAGCGAGCTTCAAATTGAATTTCAATGGAATTGTGAATCAGAAGCTTATAAAAAATTGGCAGATTTAATAGAAAGAAGATTTATATCAATTCATAATGCATAATTCATAATGCACAATTGATTAAAAATCTTCGATATACTAAAAAATATAATTATGAATTGTGCATTATGCATTATGAATTAATTTAATTATGAAATTATATTTAGTACCGACACCTATAGGAAATTTGGAAGACATCACTTTGCGTGCATTGCGTATTTTGCGCGAGGAAGTCGATGTGATTTTAGCTGAAGACACTCGTACGAGTGGTAATTTGCTAAGACATTATAGCATCAGCAAGCCGATGTCGGCATTTCATATTAATAATGAACATAAGGTGGTCACGAGTTTAGCTGAACGTATCGTTGCCGGTGAACGCATGGCACTTGTCACCGATGCTGGCACTCCTGGCATTTCCGATCCTGGTTTCCTTTTGGTGAGAGAATGTCTCCGACTCGGCGCAGAAGTGGAATGTCTCCCGGGTGCAACAGCCTTCGTCCCAGCTCTCGTAAACTCAGGATTATCAGCTGACCACTTCATATTCGAAGGCTTCCTTCCTCATAAAAAAGGAAGACAGACAAAAATCAATGAAATAGCAAAAAACCATTATACCACAATACTATACGAATCACCATTCCGTCTCGTCAAGACATTACAACAATTAGCAGAAGTCTGTGGCAACGAAAGACGCGTCTCAGTTGCAAGAGAATTGACTAAAATTTATGAAGAAAACGTAAGAGGCACACTTGAAGAAGTCATAAATCATTTTAGCCAAAAAGAAGTGAAAG
Source organism: Bacteroidales bacterium (assembly GCA_045613185.1). Classification (GTDB taxonomy): domain Bacteria; phylum Bacteroidota; class Bacteroidia; order Bacteroidales; family F082; genus Limimorpha. The sequence continues at coordinate 14,747 of JAZLAL010000146.1, forward strand.
GCGAAATCGTAATAGTAATAGAAGGTGTCGAAAAGGAATAAACAAAATCTATAATAATATGAAAATCAAACCATTACTTACAATATTATTACTATTATATCTTACAACTATAAATGCTGCTCCTTTTAAAAACATTGAAAAAATATTAACACAACCAGACGGGACCGAATTACATTGCTACGCATCGGGCGATGAATTCTACAGCCGACTTCACGACCGTGACGGTTATACTATCGTTCAGGCTGAGAATGGCTATTTCGTATACGCAACAACAAACGAAGAAGGTGAAATAATTGCCACACAACACATTGCAGGCAAATCAGATCCAAAAACATTAGGATTGAAACCTAATATCATGATTTCTCAAAAAGAATATCTTAAAAAAAGATCAAGAATGAAAGTATCGCCAAGCAGAGAATTGGTCGGACTTAATCATGGAACATATAACAACCTCGTCGTCTTCATCAAATTTAAAGGCGACAACGACTTCAGAATTTCTCAAACCAAGATAGACTCAATGTTCAACCATAACGGATATTACGACATATCCATGAACAATTATTTCAAGAAAGCAACTTATAATCAACTATCTATGGTATCTTATTACTATCCAAAAGCTGATGGTAACAAGGTACTTGCATACGAAGACATTTATCCAAGAAATTATTACATACCTTACAACGCGACTACAAATCCTAACGGCTATAAAGAAGATGAACGCGGACCTCGCGAATTTGCGCTCCTAAAAAGAGCTATGGAATCTATAGCCAACGAAATACCTGATACTCTTAACATTGACCGTAACAACGACGGTCTTGTCGATAATGTTATTTTTGTCGTTAAAGGCAATGTCGGTGACTGGAGCGATTTGCTTTGGCCTCACATGTGGGAACTACATGGCGAAGAAGTCTATATTCACAATAAAAGAGTCTTGAGTTTTAACTTCCAACTCGAAACTTCAACTTATTTTACAGTATCAACATTATGTCACGAAATGTCTCATTCTTTGGGTTTTCCTGACTTATACCATTACAAACCAGAGTTCGACTACTTGTCACCAACAGGTCCATGGGACTTGATGTGTAACAATTCTCAGCCACCTCAACATACTAGCACATATATGAAATACAAGTATGGAACGTGGATTGAGGAAATTCCTGTGATAGATTACGGCACTTACACCATAGAGTCTAATTCATGGGAAGGCGGACGAAGAAACTGCTATAAAATACCAACATCTGACCCAAACCAATTTTACCTTGTAGAATACAGAAACAACAACAATCTCTTTGAAGAAGGACTGCCTGACGGCGGCTTGCTGATATATCGCCTCGACACCAGATTTAACGGATGCATCGAATACGACGGAAACGACATCCTGGACGAACTATATATCTTCAGACCTGGCGGCACTTACAAAAAGGACGGAAAAATCAACATGGCAACATTCTGTGCAGAAAACAACAGAACAGAATTCAACAGCAACACTGATCCTTATCCTTTCCTGAATCTCAATGAGCCAGACAACGACATAAACATCTGCAATATATCAGCAAAAGGCGATCAGATGACATTCTCATATCTGCCAGCAAATAGCAATATCATCCCTGCCAATTTACTCGCTAATGTCAAGAAAGACAAATACATTGAGCTAAAATGGGACACCGTCGCCAATGCAGATTCTTATAATGTATATCGTAACGGAACATTAATAGCAAGTGACATAAAAGATAATTTCTACAACGATGAATATCAATACCTAGACAAAGGTTATCACTACTATTTCGTAAGTTCAAACACTTATGGCGAAGAATCTTTCCATTCAAACCAAGAAGAGATTATCGTTGGTGATTATTGCGAATATGTCTTCGATATGAATTGCTCTGGTAACAACGGATGGCAAGGCGGAGAAATAACAGTATCGTTCAATAACGGCATGAAAGACACTTACTTAACAATGTATTCAGGCTACAATAAAAAAGCCAGTGTCGTTGTTCCAACTGATATCGAAATGTCTGTAAGTTGGACTGCAGGCTGGAACGACACCGAATGTTCTTTCTCCATAAGCAAGAATGGCATTGAAGTTTACAAGTCTGAAACATTAGAGGAAGGTTTGTTAATAAAAATTAACACTGGTGAAGGAAATTCCTGCGTGCAGCCTAAAAACTTAAACGCTAAAGTATCAGGACATAACGTTAACCTCAATTGGTATTCTCATGTAGAATGCGATTATTACACAATCATGCGTAACGGAGAAATAATTGCTGACAATATCGAATCTAATTTCTACATAGACAAAACTGCAAGTAATTCAGGAACATTCAGTTATACAATAATGAGCAAAAAAGGCGACTGCATTTCGAAACCTTCAGTTCCTGCAACTGCCACCATATTAAAATACAATCAAGACATCATCAACGCAGAGGCATCATTAGACAGCAACATTGTCACTTTAGAATGGCACATCACTTCAAACGATTGTAACACACTTAATTACGATGATGGAGAATACATCACAAGCGTCGGCGGCAATAACAATACTTGGGGAATTAAAATACCTTCAGAGAAACTTAATATTTATAAAGACGCTAAAATCACTGCGATAGAAATATTCGACGCTACTGAAGCAACGTACAATTTCAACATTTATAATGGTACAAATCCTGATAATAATAACATTATTCATAACGAGTCATTTAAAACAAATAACTCTAACAAATTTGTAAGATTTGAACTTTCAAAGAAAATAAAATTCGATATTAGCAAAGATTTATGGCTGACAGCGAAATCGTCATCATCAAGCAACGCTCCTATTCCTTGTGGCAATTTCGTTGGTACTTCAAACAGCAACCTAATAAAAGTAAGTTCTTCATACAAAAGCGCATCGGATTATGGCATGAACTACTCTTGGTTGATTAGACTTCATATAGAACAAGCCGACAATTTTACCAACAACTTGTCTTACAACATTTATAGACAAGATGAATTGATTGCTTCAAAGTTAAAATCTACGACTTACGTCGATGAAAAACCTATCATTGGCGACATTTGCTACAATGTCGAAGTTCTTTATAACAATGCATCCATCTTGAATTCAAACGATCTCTGTCTTACAATAATACCAGAAGTTGACAAATCACCAAAGTTATATCCTAATCCGACAAACAATTACGTTAAAATTAACGATAACAACATTAGAAATGTTAAAATTTATTCTGTAATGGGAAGTATTCTCTTTGAAGAAAACACCAATTGCAACGAATTAGAAATTGACATGAGAAAATTCGGCAACGGATTGTATTTGATACAAGTAGCTACAGAAAGTGAAACAAAAGTTCATAAAGTAATAGTCTATTAAGACTTTGGAATTTTAGGACTCTAGAACTTTTTAAAGTTTTAGAGTCCTAAATTTTAGAGTTTTTGGCAAGTACCAATTTCAATTCAAAATAAGAATATTCATTTCCCAAGACGTCGCGAGCTGCTGTCAAAGAAGTATCATCGACTTCTTCAAAATATTCCGTTATCGTTTCAATGTGTTCTTTATCGACAAAATCTTCAACTTCATAAAGTCCATTTATAACAATCTCAACTATATGATTTTCAATAGTTGTAGGAGAAAGATTTCTTTCTTTAGCAATATCTTTTATCGTAAATCCTTCGTCAAGAAGTTCTAATGTTTTCAGCACGCTACTCGACAGATTCATTTCTTTTTTAGACTCTTCATCGTCAAAGTCTTTTTGGCCGAAGCCCTGAAATTTCAACACTATATTGATAATGTCTGCGCCGAAACTCTTGATACGCGTAATGCCGAGTTTAGAAATATCCTTAAGTTCTTTTATTGTAACAGGTTTCTTCTCCACAATACGCATCAATACGGTTTTTGGAAGTATTTGATTTTCAAGTTTATTAAATTCTTCTGCCTTTTCATCACGCCATTTCATTAAGGCATCCAACAAAGGTTTGTCTTCCTTATCTGTCGATTTCGACTTCAGTTTAGAAGAAGAAATCTTCTCAGACTCAATAGTTTTCTTATTTTTCAATTCAAGATATTTCTCTATATCAAAACCATTTGCTGTCATATTAACACATGCAGTTTTAATATAAAGAATTTCTCTTATCATATCCAAGATTGTCTTAATTGACAAGTTAACAGCTTTATTATCAGTCTCATTTATCAAGTCACCGATATTTTCCAAGTCGTTCAGTTTATCAAAGAAATAAGCCGAAGCCTTTCTGATTCTTTCCTGAAGGAAGTTGAAATCGGCATTAGGATTAGCGAATATGGAATCCACTTGGCGAGCGAATCGTGTCGAGACATCAATTATCTCTTCTCTAAAAATCTTACGTTTTTCAACAATTTGATTTACAGCTTCTTTATCAATGATATTATCATTTTCCCGAACTACTTTAGCGAGGCGGTTCATTTGTGTTTCCAGTTCACTGAAAGAGAACAAATCGAGAATCATATTATGGAAAAACTTATATTCTTCCCTTACAAGTCGTTCATTGTCAGGTTCAAGCGATGGAATTTTATTTACGAAAGCATTTATCGTATTATCATTAAACAATACATTATTTTGTATTTTCGATTTAAGTACCAATCCTTTGAGCGAAGTGCAGCGACTAAGTGCCACATAGACTTGTCCGTGAGCGAACGCCATTTCAGCATTAAGAATTACCTTGTCGAATGTAAGTCCTTGACTTTTATGTATAGTGATAGCCCAAGCTGTTTTTAAAGGAATCTGCGTAAAGCTACCGATTTCCTTTTCTTCTATCTCGTTAGTCTTTTCATTAAGAGTATATTCGAAATTCTGCCATTGAACAGGCTTCACATTGATTACATTGTCATCGCATTGAACTGCAAGGCCTTCGTCTTTGTCATACGAGATAATTTTTCCTATCTTACCATTATAATATTGTTTCTCTGGCGAAGGATCATTTTTCACGAACATCACCTGCGCGCCCACTTTCAGTTCAAGATTTTCTTTTGTCGGATAAGCGTTTTCTGGGAATATCCCTTTTATTTCAGCTTCAAATGTAAGCAATTCAGATTGTATCTGATTGAGTTTCTCTTCATTAATCTCATCAGCCTGAGAATTATGAGTCGTCAATGTTATATATCCATCTTTATCTTCTGGATTAAAATCAGGAAGAAAACGCAGGTTGAGCAAGTCAGCACTTTGTTTATCTAACTTATTATTTCTCACCTGATTAAGAATCTTGATAAAGTCTTCGTCATTCTGTCGGTAAATATGATTCAGTTCCACGCAGATATACGGGTTATTTTGCAGCACATGACTATCGAAGAAATACACTGATTTATAATACGGTTGCAGCAATTCCCATTCGTTTTGCCGTGCCACTGGTGCCAGCTGTTGGATATCACCAATCATGAGCAGCTGCACTCCGCCGAACGCAGCGCTGCTACGACGCACTTTTCGCAATACGGCGTCGACAGCGTCAAGGAGGTCGGCTCTCACCATACTGATTTCGTCAATGACGAGCAAGTCGAGGCTGCGCATAATCTTCAGTTTTGTCTTGCTAATCTTATTAGACAACAATGATGACGACTGCAGCCCGTTTTGTCCTTCAGGCACTATAGGACCGAAAGGCAGCTGAAAAAACGAATGTATAGTCACGCCGCCCGCATTGATGGCAGCAACGCCAGTCGGCGCCACCACGACCATCCTCTTATATGTATTTGCCGCCAAGTTACGAAGAAATGTAGTCTTTCCTGTACCGGCCTTACCCGTCAAAAAGATATGAACGTCTGTGTTCTGCACAAACTTATTCAACAACTCTATTTTTTCATTCTTAAACACAGTCATTCAATTTACAATTAAAATCGACAGTTTTTTTATTACTAAAAAGCTTAACTCTTTTTAAGAGAGACTCTAAATGTCGTTCCTTGGCCTACTACTGATGACTTGACGAAAATCTTTCCTTTATGATATTCTTCCACAATACGTTTTGCCAAAGAAAGTCCCAAGCCCCAGCCTCTTTTCTTGCTTGTATAGCCAGGCTGAAAGATTTGTTTAAACATAGTACGCTGCAATCCCTTGCCTGTATCGCTGATGTCAATATAAACATTTTCAGCATCTTCCGTCATTTCTACAGTCAGCACGCCATGGTCTTCCATTGCATCGAGGGCGTTTTTAGTAAGATTTTCGAGCACCCAGCTGAAGAGAGCCGAGTCAAGAGGAACGAATATTTCTCTATTCGGGATATTCAGTTCGAATTCGAATTTATTATTTGAGAAACGGCGTTTCAGATACGACATTGTTTCATTGACAGAAGCCACGACATCACGAAGCTCCAGCGTTGGAATAGAGCCTATCTTTGAGAAGCGTTCTGTTATAACTCTCATTCTATCAATATCTTTCTCCATTTCCGTAGTACCGATAAAAGGAGTATCCTGCAGTTTTAGAAGTTCAATCCAGCCCACCAAAGAAGTCAGAGGCGTTCCTATTTGGTGCGCAGTTTCTTTTGCCATACCAGCCCACACCTGATTCTGTTCCGAACGTCTGGCATAACTGAACAAAAGATACGCCACGATGATGAAGAATATGAAGACAAGTATCTGTACTATAGGAAAATAACTTACAACACGAAGCAAGTCGGAACTTCTGTAATATATATATGCTTTTTCACCGTCGAGGTAATTCACTTCTATCGGCATGTTTTCTGAACTCATGATACGCAGCTGATTTTCAACGTAATTTCTGTCGTTCATCATCGACGAATCAAGGTTTCCATAGCTAAGAATCTCGTTTTGCAAATGGTTAAGTATAATGACGGGAACGCCGACAGCATTATCAGAAACGTCATTGATAAAAAGCGTAAACATATCATCAAGAACAGCTCTCAATTCAGTATAAATAAGCGACTCGTTATAATACAAAAACGTCTCTTTGCCATAAATGTCAATCTTAATTGGAGGATAAACGTTAAAATACTTTTGCATTTCACGGTCGAAAATTTGCTTGTCATGAAATTTCTTTGGAAGGTTTATAGAGAGCGTAATATTATTTTCAGCATCGGTGATAACGACAGGAATACTGATATTACTTTGAATAATATCCAGATAAACGACGATATTTTCATTGTCGCCAGCGGCCAAAAAACGACGATACGCCATTGCAAGAAGCTCGACTCTTTTTCCTTCTTGAAGACTCACTTCATCAAAAAAATCTTCAGCATAATTCATCAGTTCTGCATGAGACTGAACAGCTTCCGCCCACATCGTCATTTGCCGCTGTTCCTGCATCGCGAATTTCTTAACCAGATTATTGGTATAATACATCGAAAGACTTATTATCAACAACGCAATTATCGACAACACAATCTTCCATCTTTTTTTCTTGGAATATAAATCGTTAAACTTCTTCATGTCTTAAAATTTATTCACAAAAAAACGTATGAAAAGCCTCATTTATTTCATTTTTTAAGCGAGAAATACGTCTTTACAAATATACAAAATTTATCCTATTTTAGCATTCGACAAAACATATATTTTTCGTATCTTTACGCCATATTTGTATAGCTTATGAAAAAAATAATAGCATTCTTATTATTCGCTTTTTGTATTATCAATGTCAATCACGCTCAAAGTCGATGTGATATAGATCCAGAATTACAACGACTTTTAAATCAGAAGAGCGACGAACTTATTAGCATTAATATCATTTTGAAGTCACAACTTGACGTTAAGAGCTTAGAATCCAAAAATCAAATCTTTAATGAAAGAGGAATTAAGAGAAATATTGTCTTAAAAGAATTTAAGAATTTCGCAGAAGAAAGCCAATCTGACGTATTGTCGATTTTACAAGCAGAAACAAGAAGCAACAAAGTAAAGAACATCAAATGTCACTGGATAACAAATATGATTAATTGTGAAGTCAGTGGCGATGTTGTATATCAGTTGTCGAATCATCCTGACATTAAATCCATTGCGTACAACAAGATGGAATACATGCTTTTTGAAGATGAAACCGAAGAAATATCCACATTAGAAAATATAAGTGACAACATACTTAATATCAATGCCGATGACGTTTGGGAACAAGGTTATACAGGCAAAGGCATATTGGTATCAATACTAGATACTGGCGTCAACACAGAACACGTTGATTTAAAAGACCATTTATGGGATGGAGGCGAAGAATATCCAAATCATGGATACAACACTTTGAACAACAACCATGACCTCAACGATGTCTTTGGACATGGCACACATTGTGCCGGCACGATATGCGGCGATGGAACTTCAGGAATAAAGACAGGCATAGCTCCAGAAGCCACATTGATGTGCATCAAAGTTTTAGGAGATAACGGAGAAGGCTCTGTTGATGCAATCATAAGTGGCGTAGAGTTTTCCATCGAACATGGAGCTGACCTCTTGAGTCTTTCTTTAGGATCTTCATTTCCAAACACATACACCAACGAGTTATATCGTTCTACTTTTAAAAACCTCTTGGAATTCGATGTCTTGGCTGTGGTTGCAGCTGGCAACGACCAAATCAAGACAGATGAATATCCAATGCCAAGAAACATCAACGCTCCAGCAAACTGTCCTCCTGCATGGATTCACCCTGACCAACAAGTCAATTTAGGAGGCACATCAAGCGTCATTTCAGTCGGAGCTGTAGATTATGAAGACACTCATGCATACTTTTCATCAGAAGGTCCTGTCACATGGTCTGGAACATCATGGAACGACTACATCCTAGATTTGTCAACTGACTTAGGTCCAGGATGGCTCGACTACGACAACAATATTTTCGATACATGTCTCAGCGGAGGCACATCATTCAAATGGGGCGTAATGTTTCCTCCATCAAAACTAAAGAAATACGAAAACGGAGAATTGACCAAAGTTTCCATGTATGACTGCGTAGCGCATGTCGGAAACATAGAGATTTACCAAGGAGGCGATAACCCTGAAGAAGGCGTGCTACTGCACTCTCAGGAGTATTCTTGCACAGGCGCAAATGCTTTCGTTGAATTCGAGCTTACAATGCCATTGATCATTGACCACACAAAAAAACTCTGGGTCGTCATGAGAACCGATGAAGGAAATTTGAATCCTGCTGCCGCATGCAAGACAATACACGAACCTAACGGACGATACATCGGTATGATTGTCGGCGATATAGCACTAGGAGAATACACCAATTGGTACGACATCAGCGATTGGTACGATTTAAACTACACCTGGATGATACGCGCTTTCGTTTCTGACAAAAACGGCACAGTAGCATCATTAAGCGATGAGGGAAACAACGAATTCGGTCTCATCCGCCCTGACGTCTGCGCTCCTGGAATGTACATCGTATCCAGTTCAAACACCACAAACGACGGATTCTCTGTATTGAGCGGAACATCAATGGCAACACCTTGTGTAGCAGGCGCAATAGCTCTCATGCTAGAAAAAATGCCAAACCTTACGCCTGCCATAATATGCGAAGCCCTAGAAACAACAGCGGTGAAACTAACAGAAAAGAAAAGCAACAAGACAGGCAGTGGTCGCATTGATGTCTTAGCCGCAATGGAATATTTAGACGAAATACCAAACGAATGCTACGCACCATGCAATCTCACAACAACAGCATTAACATACAATAGTGTCGAACTATCATGGGATGCCAGTGCAACAGCTAAAAAATATGAAGTGTTCCGCGATGACAACAAAATAGCAACCGTAACAAACACATCATACACCGATACACAACTTGAAAACGATACAGAATACTGCTACACAATCCGAAGCATATGCAGCCTAGGAACCTCCGACCCAAGCGACGAAGCATGCATCACAACATCAAACAATGAAAGCATCAATGATGCAACATCTTATTTCAACATATACCCTAACCCTGTAGAAAACCATCTCGTCATAAACACTAACGAAATCATAAAAGAAATAAAAATCCATAACGTGATTGGAATTACAGTGTATTCAACTGAAGAAAACGTCAACTTCATCGATATGACTCACTTCATCAATGGGGTTTATTTCATAAATATCAAAACAGACAACAAAGAAATAACAAAACAATTCATTAAAAAATAATTTCTATGAAACGACACCTATTATTATTGCTATCATTACTTATTTACCAGCTCGGTTTTTCGCAAAACCATAACGTCATCGAGCCAGAGCTTCAAGAAGTCCTTAACAAAAAAGGCAATGACATGATTAGCGTTAACATCATTCTTAAGTCAGAAATTAACATAAACAATTTAAGAAATAATGTTAAAAACATCAGCGACTCTAAAGCCAAACGTCAGGCTTTGGTCAGTGAATTTAAAAGTTTTTCAGAACAATCACAAGAAGACATTTTGTCTTTACTGAAAGCTGGCGAAGCAAGCGGCGATATCAAAGACATCAATTCTCATTGGCTTTCAAACATGATAACATGTACTGCAAGCAAACATTACATTTATTTATTATCAGAACATTTTGATGTAAAGATATTAGGTTACAACGAGTTGCAATTCTTATTATGGGAAGAAAAAGCTAAGGAAGCAGAGCCTCAAAGAGGTCTAACACAAAATATCAAGCACGTTTACGCCGACAAAGCATGGAACGAAGGATACACAGGCAAAGGCGTTCTTGTCGGCGTGATTGACACCGGCGTTAATTTTCATAAAGATTTAGAAAAAAATTTGTGGGATGGTGGCGAAGAATATCCAAACCACGGTTACAATACTTTTGAAAACAGCCACGACATTACCGACGGCTACAACCATGGCACTCACTGCGCTGGCACCATTTGCGGCGATGGCACTTCTGGTACACAAACAGGCATCGCCCCTGATGCAACAATCATGTGCATCAAGGTTATGGATGACGGCGGTGGCGGCAATGCAAACACAGTATGTTCGGGAATAGAATTCGCCATAGAACACGGTGCCAACATATTGAATATGTCGTTAGGATTTCCAAATGCATCAATGTCGACACGCGAAGCATTACGTCAGACATATGTCAACGCACTCGAAGCCGACGTCGCTATCGTCACTGCAGTAGGCAACGACGGAATGCTCAACCTCTCCTACCCTGTCCCAAACAGCGTCAGAGTTCCAGGCGGCTGCCCTCCTCCATGGTTGCACCCTGACCAACAAGTCAATGCCGGCGGACTGTCAGCATGTATCGCCGTAGGCGCAGTCAACTACTCCAACCATGTCGCCGACTTCTCTTCAAAAGGACCATTTACCTGGCAGACATCATCTTACGAAGATTATCCTTATCTCCCTGGCAGAGAAATAGGACTCATACGCCCTGACGTATGCGCACCAGGCGTCGGCATAACATCATGTTCAAACAAAAATAGCAGTGGCTATGAAAACATGGACGGCACTTCTCAAGCAACACCTTGCGTAACAGGCGTGATATGCCTCATGTTAGAGAAAAAACCTTATCTTACACCTGCTCAGATATGCAAAGCTCTCGAAACAACAGCAACAAAATTATCTGAAACAAAAAGCAACGAAACAGGTTCCGGATGCGTCAACGCAATGCTCGCCTTACAAGAAATTGAAAACTACGAAGATATCACTGGCATAAACGATAATTATGACGTAAATGTCAACATTTATCCTAATCCAGTTGACGACAGACTTAATATTAAAACACTGACTCAGACACAGACTATTGAAATCTATGATATTTATGGAAGATGCCAAGTCTCCGAGACACCAAGTCACCAAGGTGATTTAAGTGTTGACGTTTCTGACTTGAACAGCGGAATTTATTTCGTTAAGATAAGCACCGAAGAAGGTGACATCGTTAAGAGAATTATTAAGCAATAAGCAATAAGCAATGAGCCATGGGCTATGAGCTATGAGCAATTTAAATTGTAAATTGAAAACTGCTCAAAGCCCGTTGCTCACAGCAAAAAAAATAAAATTATGAAAAAGACACTGCTTACATTATTATTAATACTTGCCTTCAAATTGGGTTTCGCTCAGGCACCTGAAATTAAAATTCATTCATATTCACCTGAAATAGCAAAGGTTAACGAGAATATAGAATTAAGAGTGACATTAATTAATAAAGGAGATGTCGCTACTGATAACAATATTACAGCCACTTTGACAAGCGACAGCGATTATGTCACCATTGTCAATGGCAATGCCACCTTCGGGCCAATGGCAGCAGATAGCACACAAGAAGCAACATTCTCCATTGTTGTCAATGAGTTAATCCCAGATGGCAAAAGCATGTTCTTTGACTTGGAAGCCATTCTTGAAGGCAGCAGCGTAGAGTCAGTCGTGACTTATAACTTCGAATACGGAATGCAAGGCTGGACTTCCATAGACGCCGACGGCGATGGATTTAAATGGTTCAACTCTGAATCAAAATTAGGTCCAGGCTATGGACACGAAAGTAACTTTTGTATGTTTTCACAATCCTACGACAATACCTTCGACATATTATATCCTGACAACTATCTCGTCACTCCTGAGAAATTCAAAATAGGCAAAGATGCCTCATTCAGTTTCTGGGCATGCGCTCAAGACCTTGAATATCCAGCGGAACACTTCGGCGTAGCAGTATCGACAAAAGATAACACCTCCGCTGCCGACTTCACCACAATAAAAGAATGGACCATGACAGCCAAAGGTACTAGAGAACAAGGCAATTGGTATCAATACACAGTCGACTTGAGCGAATACGAAGGACAAGAATTATGGATTGCTATACGCCACTTCAACTGCTTCGATGAATATTACCTGGCCGTTGATGACGTTCAGATAAATAACATTCTCAAGCCTAGAAAATGGAACGACCGCTTCTTGATAAAAAGCGATAACCCTGTGCCTGAAATAGCAGTGACGACAATAGAACACGATGATATAATTGCAGGAAGCGACTTGAATATCAATGTCACTTTCTTCAATAAAAGCGAAGTGGCTTGCACATACGACACAAGAGCCATCTTATCAACAAAAGATGAATATGTTACAATAAAAGAAGGCGAAAGCATCTTAGGAACAATGGCTTCCAATGAAACATTATCACGCACCTTCGTCGTCAGCATCGATGAAGATATACCTGAAAAACATACCATAGACCTCAATGTCAGCGTGATTCCAAACGAAATAACAGGCAACAGCACAAGCTTCACCTACAGATTCGAAAAAGACTTCAACGGCTGGACCACTATCGATGCTAATAATGATGCACACACATGGTATCACACCACACAAATAGAAGAACATTTTGTCGTGAACCTAAGCTCACATTCCGGACACGGACACCTTATGAGCGAATCGTCATGTAACTTAACGATGGAGGCAATAAAACCAGACGATTACATCGTTTCACCAAGTATGATTGGCGTAACAGAAAACACCTCTTTCAGCGTATGGGCTTGTAACCAAGACAAATATTATTTCGAGAATTTCGGCCTTGCCGTATCAACAAAGACGTATCCTTCCGCCAACGATTTCACCACCATCGCCGAATGGGAAATCAACGACGACCGTGCCGCCAGCCCATGGAAAGAATACACCGTCGACTTAAGCAAATATGCAGGACAACATATATGGGTCGCAATACGTCATTTCAAAAGTGAAGACCAATTCATCCTCTGTATCGACGACATCAGTATCAACAATTTCGTCAACTGCCAGAAATGGAGCCACAATTTTTCTTTAAATATTGATAAAACATCTTTAACAGAAGAAAATATCTCCTTTGACATTTATCCTAATCCGGTTAACGATAAACTTTATATTGAGACACTGACACAGACTCAGACACTGACAGTAGAGATTTATGATCTATATGGTAGACAACAGTCAATGGTCAATGGTCAACAGTCAACGGTCATTGATGTGACAAACTTGAATAGCGGAATTTATTTTGTCAAGGTAAAGACAAACGAAGGAAATATCGTTAAGAGAATTGTTAAGCTATAAGCTGTGGGCTTTGAGCTTTGAGCTATGGGTAATTGCTCTTTGCTCACAGCTCATATCTCATTGCAAAAAACACATAAATAAAATACTTTCACTAATAAAAAAATTGTATTTTTGTAACCTTATCTAAACAATACGGTTATGGATTACAATTTTAATGAAGTAGAAAAGAAATGGCAAGAATATTGGCGTGAGAACAACGTCTATAAAGTTGATATTGACAAGAACAAACCAAAATTTTATATTTTAGACATGTTCCCATATCCATCGGGCGCAGGTCTTCACGTTGGTCACCCTCTCGGTTATATTGCATCTGACATTTACGCACGTTACAAACGTCTCAAAGGCTTTAACGTCCTTCACCCAATGGGATACGATGCTTATGGTCTTCCAGCGGAACAATATGCTATTCAAACAGGTACACATCCTGCTATCACAACAGAGAAAAACATCTCTCGTTATCGTGAACAATTAGACAAAATCGGTTTCTGCTACGACTGGGACCGCGAAGTTCGCACCAGCGACCCTGCTTATTACAAATGGACTCAATGGACATTCATCCAGCTTTTCAATTCATATTATTGTAACCAAACAAAGAAAGCTCAACCTATTGCCGACTTAGCAAAGAGATTCGAGACACAAGGCACAGAAGGTTTAGATGCAGCATGCAGCGCACCACTTTCATTCACAGCTGAAGAATGGAAAGCAATGAGCGAGAAAGAACAACAAGAAGTTTTTATGAACTATCGTCTCGCTTATTTAGCCGACACTATGGTAAACTGGTGTCCTGAACTCGGCACAGTTCTCGCCAACGATGAAGTCGCTGACGGACTTTCAGTGCGTGGCGGTCATCCTGTAGTACGCAAAACCATGAAACAATGGTTGTTACGTATCACAGCTTACGCAGAACGTCTTCTCGAAGGTCTTGAAACAATAGACTGGAGCGAGTCAATCAAAGAAGTACAACGCAATTGGATCGGCAAGTCAATGGGCGCATCATTGTTATTCGACATTGCTGACAAAGACATCAATATCGAAGTGTTCACCACACGCGCCGACACCTTGTTCGGAGCAAGTTTCATGGTGTTAGCACCAGAACACGAAATCATCAGCACCATCGTTTCAGAAGAACAACGCGCTGCTGTTGAAGAATACGTCACATGGGCTAAGAACCGCTCAGAACGTGAACGTATGGCAGAGGTGAAGAAAGTATCAGGCGTATTCACAGGAGCTTACGGCATCAACCCATTCACAGGTGCAAGAATTCCAATCTGGGTAGCAGATTACGTACTCATGGGTTACGGCACTGGCGCTATCATGGCCGTCCCTGCACATGACAGCCGCGACTTCGCTTTCGCTCGTCACTTCAACCTCCCTATCACTCAAGTCGTTGCAAAACCAGGTGAAGAACCATCAGACGCCTCACAATGGACAGAGTCGTTCGACGCTAAAGAAGGCGTGATGGTCAACTCTGAATTCCTCAACGGACTCACAGTGAAAGAAGCCATCGCTACAATGATTGCTAAAGTTGAAGAAATGGGCATCGGTAAAGGCAAGACCAACTACCGTCTCCGCGACGCTATCTTCAGCCGTCAACGCTACTGGGGCGAACCATTCCCAATGTATTACAAAGACGGAATGCCTTATGCCTTAGACGAAAGCAAACTCCCTCTCGAATTACCATCCATCGACGCTTACAAACCAACAGAAACAGGCGAACCTCCATTGGCACGCGCTAAGAACTGGACAACAGAAGAAGGCTACAAGCTCGAAACTAACACAATGCCAGGATTCGCAGGTTCAAGTGCATATTACCTCCGCTACATGGACCCACAAAACAACAACGAGTTCATCAGCAAGGAAGCTAATAACTACTGGGAACAAGTCGACTTGTACATCGGCGGTGCAGAACACGGAACAGGTCACTTGATTTACAGCCGTTTCTGGAACAAGTTCTTATTCGACCTCGGCGTGATATGCAAAGACGAGCCATTCAAGAGAATGATAAACCAAGGTATGATTCAAGGTAGAACAAGCTTCGTCTATCGCGTTAACGTACAGAAATTCAAAGATTATTTCGCAAATAAAGAAATGCCATTCGATGTAGAAACATTAGGTACATCTAATCTCTTCGTTTCTAAAAACATTGAAGGAAGAGAATATTACAGCGACCCTATCCGCGTCGACATCTGCATGGTTCACAATGACATACTCGACACAGAAGAATTCAACCAATGGCGCGACGACCTTAAAGACTCTAAGTTCATCTTCGAACAAGATAAAGAAGGTAATCCAATTTATGTCTGCGGTTGGGAAGTTGAAAAGATGTCGAAGTCTAAGTTCAACGTACAAAACCCTGACGACCTCGTAGCAAAATACGGAGCCGACACTTTGAGACTTTATGAAATGTTCCTCGGCCCGCTTGAACAATCAAAACCTTGGGATACACAAGGCATCGAAGGCGTTTATCGTTTCATCCGTAAATTCTGGAGATTATATACAGACGAAAATAACGAATTCTCATTCAGCGACGAGCCTGCAACAAAAGAAGAATTGAAATCATTGCACAAGCTCATCAAGAAAGAAGAAGACGATATCGAACGTATTTCATTCAACACTGTCGTTTCAGCATTCATGATATGCGTCAATGAGTTGACAGACCTCAAGTGCAACAAACGTGAAATTCTTGAACCACTCGCAGTCATGATTTCTCCATACGCTCCACACCTTGCAGAAGAGTTGTGGCATCAAATGGGACATAACGACAGCGTGGTAATGCAGAAATTCCCTGAATTCGTAGAAAGCTACGTCGTTGAAAACAACTTCACATATCCAGTGTCAATCAATGGCAAGAAACGCTTCGACCTTGAATTGCCAATCACATTAAGTCCTGCTGAAATAGAAAAAGCAGCTCTTGAGTCAGCAGAAGCAGTAAAATGGATAGCAGATAAAAGCGTTAAGAAGGTTATCGTAGTACCAAAGAAAATTATAAATATCGTTGTTGGATAAAAATAGTAGAGACGTCATTCCTGTGGCGTCTCTTTTTTTATTATTTTTGCCATCTATTTTGTTAATATTCATAAAGATGAAAAAGAATTACATTACTTTATTTTTAGCATTGATTTTAAGCACTTTATCATTCGCTCAAAATTTCAATGCAATTGAACCAGAACTTCAAACAATTTTAAATCAAAAAAGTGTAGATTTAGTTGACATTCAGATTTATTTTGAATCGAACATTAATTCTAACCAATTAAACCAAGCAACGAGAAAAGCTCATTCAATCTCAGAAAAGAAAGAGTTTATTGTCAATGAACTTAAAAATCATTCAGAGAATGTTCAAGCTGACGTAATGGCAATTTTAAATGCGGAAAAATTAAGCGGCAACGTAACCGACATTCGCAATATCTGGATTGCCAACACTATCAGTTGCAAGGCATCTCGTGCAGTCATCTATAATTTGTCATCACATCCCGATATAAAAATCATCGGCTACGACAAAGAAATACAACTTATTCCATCAGAAAGAATGGAAGAAATCAAGGCAACGGCTAAGTCAGAAGCAAGAGCAGGTGGTCCTGACGCTCACGTTCAAGCCGTTGAAGCACATAGAGTTTGGTGGGAACTTGGATATACAGGCAAGAACGTAGTTGTTGCAGTCTTAGACTCTGGCACCAACACAAACCACTTAGACCTTAAAGACCATCTTTGGACAGGATATGTAGATACAAACAAAGACGGCAATCCTGACACATACGTCAACGGTTGGAACTTCATTGACAACAACAGTAACATCACCGATGACTATGGACACGGCACACACTGCGCTGGCATTGTTTGCGGAGATGGTACAGCAATAGTTACAACTGGTATTGCACCAGACGCATCACTTATGACAGTAAAGATCGTTAACCGTGCCGGTGGCGGTTCTGTCACTCAGATGTTAAATGGCGTTCAGTTTGCCGTTGAAAATGGCGCTGATGTATTAAGCATGTCATTAGGTTTCAAGAATAGTCAATTAACTACAGCACAAAAAGAAACAATCCGTGCTACATTCGATAACGTATTAGCAGCAGGCGTTGTGGTTTGTGCAGCAGCTGGCAACGACGGCAACACATACGGCGCACCAAACAACGTCGACTATCCAGCAGCATGTCCTGCTCCATGGAGCAATCCTGACCAAACTCTTAAAGGCGGCTTGTCAAGCGTCATCTGTGTCGGTGCTCACGACCTCAACGAATCATCACGCGGTCCATCAACATGGGAAGGCACATCATACAACGACTATGCTTACAACAACGGCGAATCAATGGGACTTATCCGTCCTGACATCTCTGCTCCTGGATATATCATCCGTTCTACTAAATACAACCAAAATGATATATACGAACTCAAGAGCGGCACATCACAAGCAACACCAATAGTTGCTGGCGTTATAGCTCTTATGTTGGAAAAGAACGCCAACCTCACACCAGCTCAGATTTCTCAAATAATTGAAGAAACAGCCACTTCAAAACCAAGCACGAAAAATAACAACGTTGGTGCTGGTATCGTAAATGCTCTCGCCGCTGTAAACAGCATCACTGAAACAACACCAAATCCTTTCATTCAAGTAAATGCATTCACTCCAAAATCAGTATCGACAGGAAATCAAACTATAGAAATTACATTTAAAAACAAAGGTACAGCTGCAAGCAACGAAAATACTTCTGTGACATTATCTTTGGCAAACGACCCATATGTAACAATTTCAAATCCAACTCAAACATTAGGTCAAATCAATTCAAATGGCACCAAAGCATTGAATTTCAACCTTAATATAGATGAAAATACACCTAGCGGTCACACTATAAATTTCAGCATTACAACAACAAGCGGCAGTCTCTCTTGGACAGAAACATTATCTGTTAAATCATTGACATCACCTAACATAGCTTTACAATCAGTAACCCCAACAACTATTGATGTCAACACAGATGCCAATATTAATGTCACATTGATCAACAATGGTACAGCAGCCTTGAGCGATTCAATGAAATTGACACTCTCGACAATAACAAATGACTTGAAATACATTACATTCGTTGATAATGAAGCTACAATAAAGCCATTAGGCGCAGGTGAAACCGCAACGGCAACATTTACTGTCAACACAAACAATAGTACCCCTGGCAATTATGGCTTCGACTTTTTCCTTGAAACATACTCAGAATCTACAACCAGCAACAACTATATCTATGAATTTGAAAACGATATGGAAGGCTGGACTTGCTTCAACGCTAGTGGCAATAATGCAAAAACAACTTGGTTCCAAAGCTCTAACGCAGCTTCTCAAGGTAAAGAGCCAAAACATTCACATTCAGGAAAAGGTCACCTTATGAGTGTCACTTACAGAGACGGCGTTGCCGCATCATACAATCCTATCGATAATTACCTTGTTTCTCCTGTTAAGATAAAAATAGCAGAAAATAGCAAGATTAGTTTCTTTGCCCGCGCACATACTGATGCATATTATAAAGAACATTTCGGACTCGCAATATCAACAACAGGTAATGCTTCTGCAAGTAATTTCACTACAGTTCAAGACTGGATAATCACTGATAGAACAAATTGGAAAGAATATACTTTCGACTTGAGCGCGTACGCAGGACAAGAAATTTATATAGCTATACGTCACTTCTTCACAGCACAAGAATGGAGCGATTCTGGACAAGGTCTTGATTATGATGTTTTAAATATCGACGACATAGCTTTATCAAATGTCGTTTTAACTACACATCATATTCCAACATACAGTTACGACGATCCTTATTATTTCAGAGTGACAACTCATCGTAACATTACCGAATCTCCAAAAGTTGAAAACTTAGTCGCTACAGCTACTAGCAACACTCAAATAAAATTGACATGGGACGCTGTAGAATATGCAACAAGCTATGAAATTTATCAAGGAACAAATTTAATAACAACAGGATTAACAGATACAACATATATCGTGAACGGACTGAAGTCTGAAACAGAATATTGTTTCAATGTAACTGCTATCCGTAGCACAGGAGATCCTGGATATTCAGACTATATCTGCACAACAACATTAAAAGAAGAAATACTAGCTCCAACTAACTTTGTAGCCACAGCAACAAATCACACAACTATAGACTTAACATGGGAAAAAGTTGACGAAGCTACAAGCTACAACATTTACCAAAACGGAAAACTAATAAAACAAGCTTTAGCAAAAACAACATACACAGTTGAAGGCCTAGATGCCGAAACAGAATATTGTTTCACTGTTACAGCTGTTAAAGAATCTTTAGAATCTGAAGCATCTGAAACAAGTTGTGCAACAACACAAAAAGAACCTGAAAAACCAGAAAACGATCCTAAAGTAAAATTCTTCTATGATTTCAACGACGGCTCAATGAATGGATTGAGAGTCTTCCAAAAAGAAAATGCTACAAGTGAAAACTGGCAAGTAACATCCACTGGCGATACTTTTTATGCTGGATACGAAAACACCAAAGGCATCTATTCTTATTCATACTACTATGGAGTATATACTCCTTATAATTATGTCGTAACAGAACAAGCATACCCAATTACTGAAGAATCAGAACTTTCTTGGTATATGAGAGCTACAGACATAATGTACGCTGGCGGGGATTATTACGATGTAGTAGCTTCCGAAGATGGTATTAATTTCAACATCACTATATGGTCAGGAAGCACTGCCGGAGCTAATGAAAACTCAATCTCATTGAAAGAATACGCAGGTAAAACATTGTACTTAGGATTCTATCATTACGTTGGCTATTTGGATGGTGATGGTATTGTTCTAGATAACATAAAATTAATCGGTAAAGAAGAACCTGAAGAACCTATCATCACAACAGCTCCTGTTGTAACTGCAACAGCAACAAGCGCATCTGTAATCACTTTAACATGGAATGCTGTTGAAAACGCAATGAGCTACAACGTATATCAAGGTGAAACTTCTATCGCTAACGTGACAGAAACAACTTTCGCAGTTGAAGGTTTAGATCCTTACACAGACTATAGCTTCACTGTATCTGCTGTTCGCAACGAACAAGAAGTAATGTCTGAACAAGTAAGCGCTAAGACATTAGACTTAGTAATCGCAGCTCCAGTT
>JAZLAL010000147.1:0-14151 GCA_045613185.1 Bacteroidales bacterium
CCACCACGATGGCATCATCTCGACACCTGGTGTCAGCTTCGACTTCTGATGTATCTGAATATTAGAAGTATCGTTGATGGATAAAGCTGTGTTATATGAGTAATAATATTCGTCGGCATCGTAGAACTTACGCGCTGCAAAGTCATTCTTATCTGACGCCATTCCTAAAGTGCTGGCTCCAACGATATACGTTACATCGTTATTTTTAGAGAAAAGCTTCGATTCTCTGATTGAATAATATAAATTGATTTTTTCTAACCAAATGTTCTCGTGAATCGATGACTCTGGACTTATGACAAAACGTGTGTTTTCTGTAATCAGAGGCTCTGCTACACTGAAGTTACGGTTCAAAATCTCAGCAGCACTGAGACGGAATTCCTCGTTCCATGGGTCGATATTTGGTTGAGCAACAACGACTTCTACTTCTTCGCCTTTTTCTTCGTAAGAATGATACATAATCTTGCTTGCAATTATCGGAATGAGAACAATAGCGAGGAAGTATATAAGACTTTTGACTATTGACCGTTGACCGTTGACTGTTGTCTGTTGACTATTGACTATTGACCGTAGACATTTATAAGCAAGTATATTAGCTAAAAGAACCCAGATTGTTCCGCCTGCTATTCCTGTGAATTCGTACCATTGAACCCAAGTGTGATTATGTGAGAATACGTTGCCGATGTTGAGCCAAGGCCAGTTGAGTTGCCATGTAAGATGTAGGTTTTCAAAGGCTAGGAAAAATAATATAAGTAAGAAAAAACCACCTTTGTTGTGAAATATTTTTTTTCTTGTGATATGATAAAGCCAGAATGTCGTTGCCATGAAAGTGCTGTTTAACAATATCATAGCGATGGAACCTGCTGGCGTACTGTTCCAAACCCACCACGTAGTGAGTGAATTCCAAACTAAAAATGTCAAAAATGAAAGCCAAAAGATATTATCTCTCTTGTTGACTGTTGACTGTTGACTGTTGACCGTTGACTGTTGACCGTTGACCGTTGACTGTTGACTGTTGTCTTGTAAAAATATCAACGGTACGAAAGCGATGAATATCAAAGGAGTAAAACCATTTGTAGGCCATGATGCTGCGATTAAGAGACCGCTTAATAAAGCCAAAGAGATTTTGCTAATATTCTTCATTACTTCATTTTGAAATAGTTAAAAATCTTAAAGCTGTCGTCTAAGAATATCAATTGCGCATTGCCGTTGCGTTCTATTTGGTTTATGCTTTCTTCAAAAAGTTCAGTTATTAAGTCGATGTTATTATTTGAAATGAAAGGGGCGAAGTTTTTCAAGAAAGCTTTTTCGTCTTCTGGAAGTAATACGTTATTCATCAAACCATTATTGATAAATAATGCATTATGGAACATATTAAGTCCGTAGGAAAGGAATTCCTTTTGTTTTTCTCTACCTAAAGGTTTTATATCGTTGGCGATGAAGTCGATGAGTTCTGGCGCGCTGAATTTGAAACAATAGCGCATCCATTTCTGGAAACATGTGAAATATATCTTTTCTTCATCCTGATTGTCAATGTAATTAGACGCCAATATCCAGTTGCCGTCTGACAATACTGCTGCGTTGTGAGAGCTTTCTGCGCCGCAATCGAATTTTTTTACGAGAGCTTCGCGTATTTCGTTATATGAAAGTTTCGGAATCTTCATCAAGACGGTACGAGAGCGTATCGTCATAAGTAATTCCTCTTGGTTTTCTGATATTAAGATAAATACGGTTTTCTCTGGTGGTTCTTCTAAGAGTTTGAGTAATTTGTTGGCTGCTTGTACATTAAGTTTTTCAGCCATCCAAATTATCGCTATTTTATATTCTGCTTCGTAGGCTTTGAGATTTAATTTTCTCATTATCGTAGCGGCGTCGCGTACGTTGATGGCTCCTTGTTTGTTCTCGACATCGAGGGCGTTATACCAGTTGGAAAGATTTGCGTAACAATCGCACGACTCTAGGTATTCGCGCCATTCTGTTAAAAACAAATCAGATTCAGGATCTTTTTTGACACTTTTATTTGTCGTGGAAGGGAATATAAAATGTAAGTCTGGATGTGCTAATGCGTTGAATTTCTTGCAAGAAGGACATTCTCCGCAGCTGTCGTTTTCTCCTTTATTGGTACAATTGATATATTGCGCATAGGCGATTGCCAATGCGAGTTTCCCTGTTCCTTCCGGACCCAAGAACAACTGCGCATGGGCAACACGATTTTCCTTTACGCTCTGTATGAGTTTTTTCTTAATGTCTTCGTGACCTATAATCTGAGAAAACAACATTCTAATTATGCATTATGAATTATGAATTATGCATTGTTTTCAATCCATTGTGTCACTTCTTCGAGTTGAAGAGCAGGGACATCCATTTTGTTTTTCTTACGGAGTCCGTTCAACTTCTCACGAAGTGCTGCTGGTTTCTCGGCTTTCAGCATTTCTACTGCTGTGTAACCTGCGTTGATGAGGACTTTAGCCCATACTTCAGGGACGCCGATAGCCATGAAGTCTTGTTCTGTAGCGACTTTCTTGACTTTCTCAGGACGCATTGTAGGGAAGAAGAGAACTTCTTGGATTGCGAGCTGACCTGTGAGTAACATTACGAGACGGTCGATGCCGATGCCCATACCTGATGTTGGAGGCATACCATATTCCATAGCGCGTAAGAAGTCTTGGTCGATGAACATAGCTTCGTTGTCGCCGCGTTCTGAGAGTTTCATTTGTTCTTCGAAACGAGCGCGTTGGTCGATAGGGTCGTTCAACTCTGTATAAGCGTTAGCGAGTTCCTTGCCGTTGACCATCAACTCAAAACGTTCAGTGAGTTCTGGGTTCTCGCGGTGACGTTTACATAATGGTGACATCTCAACTGGATAGTCTGTGATGAAAGTAGGTTGGATGTAAGTGCCTTCGCATTTTGCTCCGAAGATTTCATCGATGAGTTTGCCTTTACCCATTGTGTCGTCGATTTCGATTTCGAGGTTCTTGCAAACTTCACGGAGTTGTGCTTCGTCCATGCCTGTGATATCGACGCCAGTCTTTTCTTTGATAGAGTCTATCATAGAGATGCGTTTGAAAGGACGTTTGAAGCATATTTCGTTGTCGCCGACTTTCACTGTGTCAGTGCCGAACACTTCTGTCACGACGCGTTCGATCATTCTTTCTGTGAAGTCCATCATCCAGATGTAGTCTTTGTAAGCGACATAAATTTCCATACATGTGAACTCAGGGTTGTGAGTGCGGTCCATACCTTCGTTGCGGAAGTTACGTGAGAACTCATACACGCCGTCGAAGCCACCAACGATGAGACGTTTGAGGTAAAGCTCGTTAGCGATACGCATATACATAGGGATGTCGAGAGCGTTGTGATGAGTGATGAAAGGACGTGCTGTTGCACCGCCAGGGATTGATTGTAAGATTGGTGTTTCAACTTCGAGGTAGCCGCTTTCGTTGAAGAAGTTACGCATTGAGTTGATGATTTTAGTACGAGCGATGAAGATGTTCTTCACGTTTTCGTTTACGACTAAGTCGACGTAACGCATACGATAGCGTTGTTCTGGATCGGTGAAAGCATCGTAGATGACGCCGTCTTTTTCTTTTACGATAGGAAGTGGACGCAATGACTTGCTGAGCACTGTCAATTCTTTTACGTGGATTGAAACTTCGCCAGCTTGTGTGCGGAATACGAAACCTTTAACGCCGATGAAGTCGCCGATGTCGAGGAGACGTTTGAAAACCACGTTATATAATGTCTTATCTTCGCCAGGGCAAATCTCGTCGCGTTTGATGTAGATTTGTACGCGACCGTGAGCGTCTTGAAGCTCGCAGAATGAAGCTGCGCCCATGATACGACGGCTCATGATACGACCGCCGATGCTTACGTTTTCAAATTTTGATAAGTCGTTGTCATCAAATTCTTCAGCGATTTGTGCTGTATTGACATTGACTTCATAAGCTGCCTGTGGATAAGGATTGATGCCTAATTTGTATAACTCGTTTAATGAGTTCCTTCTTATTTGTTCTTGTTCGCTTAACATAATATGTTGATTTTTCTTAAATTCTATTAAACTTGCAAATATAATAAAAAGGCTAAAGACAAAAGACAAAAGACTAAAGTTTTTTTAAGTTAGGAATTAGGAGTTGGGAATTGGGAATTGGGAATTGGGAGTTGGGAGTTGGGAATTACCTTAATAACTTAGTGTCTCAGTGACTTGGTGACTTTCACCGCCATTGGTGTTGCTAATAAAAATGTGCATACGTCGGCGATGGCTTGTGTCATCTCAACGCCTTGTAAGCCAAGGGGCAATGGCGCGATGTATAATATAGGGAGGAAAAATATTCCTTGACGGCACATTGATAATATCGTTGCTGGCCATGTCTTCCTTAATGTCTGCAACAGCATATTCGTCGATGTCGATAATCCTATGAGAGGGAAGGAGATGCATTGCCAACGGAGCACTCTTGTGCCTATCGCGATGAGTTCAGGGTCTTCGTTTCTGAAGAAGCTGATGATTTCTGGCGCGAAGATATATCCTAATGTTCCAGAGAATAACAGGAATAATGTCATGATACTCATGGTGAAAGTGTATGATTCTCTGACTCTTCTGTATAGTTGGGCTCCGTAGTTGAATCCGCATATTGGCTGGAATCCTTGTCCGATGCCGAGCACTATGGAGAAAGCGAACATCATACATCTCGACACTATTGAAAAAGCAGCGATGGTGGAGGCTTCATGTCCCGGAGCGGCGTATATCGCGGCTGCGTGGTTGAGGCAAATGGTTGAAGTGCAGGCTAATACCTGACGACATAATGAAGGCAACCCGCCGTCTAATATCTGCTTGAAATTCTCTAAGGTAGGGGAGAAGTTCTTCAATTTAATATGAACGTTGCCTCCCATACGAGTGCCTATCAGTAGTATTATCCAGCTGATTATCTGGCTTATAAGTGTCGCCAATGACGCGCCTGTCACACCCATGTCGAATATTAAGATAAAGACTGCGTCGAGGATAATGTTGAGCACCGCGCCTGATGTTATTCCTATCATGGCGTAACGTGCGTTGCCTTGTAGTCGCAGCTGGTTATTCAGTGTCAGCGCCGACATCATGAATGGTGTTCCTATCAGGATATAAAACAGATAATCATTAGATTGCGATATTATGTCGGGCGTCGCGCCTATGGCTCTCGACAATGGCGTCAGGAATATCAGTCCTAACAAACCCGATATCGCGCCGAAGATGAATGGCGACAAGAACCCAGTCGCTGCCATTTTCTCGGCATCGGAATAGTTACGCGCTCCCAAGGCTTGCGAGATGAAGTTGCCGGAGCCGTGACCGAAGAAGAATCCGATGGCGTTGATGAATGTCATATACGCAAATGACACACCGACGGCTGCTGTGGCCTCAGTGCTGATATGTCCCACAAAGGCAGCGTCGATGATGTTGTAGAGTGAGGTCACAAGCATGCTGATGATGGTCGGCCCCGACATCTTAAGCACCAGCTTCTTGACGGGCGACTGCGTCATCAGGGCGTAACGCTCGTTACGCATGCGTTGGTCTTCTTCTGCGTTATGAATCCTATGGTGTGCCACTGATGTTATTATTTTTTAACAATTGGCATTTCTCTCATTGCAAATGGCTTAGGCGAAATCGCCAAGACAGGAGCGATTTGGAATCGCTTGAAGTCGTTGCGATAAACCATTCTAACTGTTTTGTTTACGATTGCTTCGTCGAAGCCTTGCGCTATGATTTCTTCCGCGCTCTTTGAGCATTCTATGTATTGATAAAGGATAGCGTCTAAGACTGGATAATCTGGCAGACTGTCGGTGTCTTGTTGGTTAGGACGCAGCTCTGCTGATGGCGGTTTGTTGATTGTGTGCCAAGGGATTATCTCTTTGTCGCGGTTGATGTAGCGACAGAGTTCAAAGGCTTCAGTCTTGTAAAGGTCACCGATGACGGAGAGGCTTCCGCAGAGGTCGCCGTAGAGTGTTCCGTAGCCAACGGCAGCCTCGCTTTTGTTGCTGGTATTTAATAAGATGTTTCCGAATTTATTTGATATTGCCATCACGATGACGCCGCGGCTTCTTGCCTGAAGGTTTTCTTCTGTGACGTCGAAAGGCATGTCTTTGAATATCGGTTTTAATGTCTCGTTAAAAGCATCGAAGGCTGTTTTGATTGGCACGATGTGATAAGGACATCCGAGGTTTTCCGCTGATGCGATGGCGTCGCTGACGGAGTGGTCGGTGGAATATTGCGATGGCATCAAGATGCCTAATACGTTTTCTGGTCCTAATGCTTTGGCTGCCAATGCTATCACGAGGGCTGAGTCTAATCCTCCGGATAATCCTAACACTGCTTTCTTGAAACCTTGTTTGTTGAAGAAGTCGCGGATGCCAAGAACCAAGGCGTCGTGGATGAGCTCCATTTTCGATGGAATGACTTGATTGTCTTCTTGTTTCATTGAAATGAAAAGCTCACAATCAAATGCAGCCACTTCTTCTTGGAAGAAAGGCAGGCTCTTGATGACGTAGCCCATATAACCAAACACCATGGAACCGCCGTCGTAAATCAGGTTGGCGTTGCCGCCGACTTGGTTGACGTAAATCAATGGTATTTCGTGTTTCAACGCAGTCATGCGGAGTATTTCTCTTCTCTTGGCGGCGCGTTGATAATCAAAACGATCGGCAGCAAGGTTGACGATAATTTCTGGCTTTTCTTCAAAGTCATCGATGCGATTTACCATAAGGAATTCGTCTTCGCCAACATTATAAAGGTCTTCGCCAATGGTAACGGCGACTTTCATGCAGCCGAGCTGTAAAATTTTGGTTTCGTCGGCTGGTTCAAAATAATCTGAATTGACATTTTTCTTCTTGAAAATCTGACGTTTGCCTTGATGTAAGAACACGGCGGCGTTGAAAAGAGGCTTGCCTTTGCCAGTATTTCTCACAGGTGCGCCTATTAATAAAGGAATATTGTCGCAGCGTTCAGCGATTTCGTCGATGGCTTTCTCACAACGGTCAATGAAGTCGGTGTAGTTCAATAAATTATATGGATGATGTCCACATAATGATAATTCAGAAAATACAACTAATGAAGAACCTTTAGACTGCTGAGCGGCAGCGATAATCTTTTCCTTGTTGCCGTCAATGTCGCCGATGATGGGATTTATCTGGGCTAATGTGATTTTCATATTGTCAAGAAGTTAAAATACAAAATCAATCTCAAGACTTAAACTATTTAAAGAGATGTTATATTCTGATTTTCCGAGGTAGCTGTTTTTATAAATATTTGAAAAATTGTTGTTGTAGACAAAATATGCTGACACGCAACTGGATTTGTATACGTTGAATTCTGTGCCTATTTTGATTATCAGAGCATGACGAACTCTGCTGAACCGATTGCTGACATCTACAGGATCGGACTTGCTGTTGGTGTTTTCTTGAAGAGAATTGAGTCGGATGCCCATTCCGTAACCGATATTGCCGACGACTCTGAGCTTGCCTATCTTTTCGGTCCTCATAATCATTGTTAAAGGAATTTCTAGATATTGGTTTTTGATTTCAGCATTTATTTTTCCTAGTTTAGGATCTTGATATGTGTATCCGCCTTTGAGATTCAATATGTTAAACCCTGTAGAAAAACCATAGTTTTCAACAAAATAAAAGTTGCCTTTAAATCCCCAATTGTAAGATATTTTGCATGTGCCCTTATCTATTATGTCACAATTGGATTTTGTTACGTTGATACTTGGTGCAATGTTTAAACCAAATTGAAATGGCTTGTATTGTGCAAAGCCATTGATAGTCATTAGAATAGTTATAACGAAGGTAAAAAGAATTTTTTTCATATCTGAATACATTTTGATTGACTAAATTACAATTTTTTTTAAAACGATTTGAATAATTGAAAATAAAATGTTATTTTTGTAAAATAAAATTTAACTCATAAAACTATGAGAAAGATATTGTTATTAGCAATGATGATGTTTGTGACAGTTACATTAAGTGCGCAAGTGGGCGTTAATGTAGGTCCAAAGATTGGTTATCAGGCTTCTAAGTTATCATTCAAAAAGTCTGATATGAAATATAGTCTCAATAATGATTTGAATCTGGGTATTTTTACACGTTTTACATTCAATAGATTTGTAGTTCAACCAGAGGTTTTATTCTCTTGCCAAAATACAAGTGTTAAACTCAATAATTTGTCAGTTCCAGTTATGTTTGGCTTTAAACTCCTTGATGATAAAAATTTTAAGATGAGAGCTAACGTAGGCCCAGTAGCTTATTTTACTGTTGGTAATAAATCGGCAGGAGCAAGAAGAGCAGGTATGGGTACGGCACTGGGTTTAGGTGTTGATATCTGGCGATTGACTCTGGATTTAAATTACAGCCTCGGTTTAACAAATATTTTTGATGATATTTTTAACGAAGTGTCTAAAGCAAAACAGAATATTTTTACACTGACATTAGGTTTTAAATTAAGATACTAACTAACAATTATTAACTAAAATTAACTAAAAATGAAAAAAATCGCATTATTATTTGTAGCATTATTCCTTGCTACAGCAGTTAAAGCTCAAATTTCTCCAGTTACATTCGGACCAAAAGTAGGTTACCAAACAACAAAGTTATCTACAAATAGACAAGTTGTTAAATCTGATTTTAAAGGAAATATGGCATTCGGTGTTTTCGCTCGTTTGACAATAAAAAACATCGTCGTTCAGCCGGAATTGTTGTATTATAAGTCTAGTAAGATGTTTGAAGTTAATGCTTTGGGTGGTTATGGAATACAAGCTCCTGATTTTAATCCAACAATCACAGTTAGTCAAAGTAATTTAGCACTTCCAGTTTTATTGGGTTATCAGTTCGTTGACATGCCAGTCTTAAAAATGAGAGCTAATGTAGGTCCTGTCTTCTATTTCGCATTTGGAAAAACAGAGTATACAGCAAACTTACTTAATACAGAAAACACTTTTGAAACAAAAGACTCTCCTGCAGAAGATGTGGCTGTTGGTGCAGCTTTGAACCTTGGTGTCGACATCTGGAAATTGACTTTGGATGTCAACTATAGCTTCGGTTTGTCAGAAACATTTGATGATGAAATCGAAATACCTGGTTTTAAAGAAATTGAACTCGACGATAATACAAGACAAAACGTATTTACAGTGACATTAGGTTTCAAGATTTTATAAAAAGCTAAAAGCTAAACTCAAAAGGCTAAAGGGTAATTTCTCTTTGGCCTTTTTTATTTTTTATTTATGTAATATTTTATTACTTTTGAAAGTCGAAAAAAGAAGCTGTATTAAATAAAACATCTATGAATAACAATAATATAGGAAAAGCTCTTTTTGTAAATAACAGAAAGAATTTCTCTGAAAAACTTACAAAAAATGCTATGGCGGTGTTTTGCGCCAATGAAGAAATGCCTCGTAACGGCGACCAATTCTATCCTTATCGCCAGCAGTCGGATTTCTTTTATCTGACAGGCATCGACCGCGATTGCGCATACCTTATTATATATCCAGATCATCCGAATCCTGCAATGCGCGAGATTCTCTTCGTTGAGCCTTACAGCGAAAATAAAGTTATCTGGCGCGGCGAAATGATTGATTCTAAAGAAGCTGCTGAAATATCAGGTGCAACCAACGTGATGTATTCCGATAGCTTTGAAAGTGTGCTTCAAGACCTCGCTCTTTCTTGCGATACAATATATCTCAATACTTTCGAATATCCTCGCTATGAATGTAAGGTGACTACAATTCAGCAACGTTTTCTCAATGAGATTAAGGCGAAATTCCCTCTGCATAAATTTGAACGCAGCGCACCTATATTAAATAAGATGCGCATGATTAAGTCGCAAGAGGAAATCGAGGTGACAAAACAGGCCTGCGACATTACGGCAGAAGCTTTCCGTCGTTGCCTTAAAACCGTGAAGCCAGATGCTTATGAATATCAGATTCAAGCTGAGATAGAATACATTTTTAAATATAATGGCGCAAACGGACACGCTTATTATCCAATCGTAGCCGCTGGCAAAAACGCCTGCTGTCTTCATTACTCGGCAAACAATAAAATCTTGAAAGACGGCGACTTGATTCTCTTCGACATCGGCTGCGAATATAAAAACTATTCCTCAGACCTGAGCCGCACAATTCCTATCAACGGAAAATTTACCGAAAGACAAAAAGACTGTTACAACGCAGTGCTTCGCGTCATGAAGGAAATCACTAAATTATATAAGGTAGGCGGAACCATCGATGAAATAAATAGAACGACATATAAATTGATGGAAGAGGAGATGATAAAACTCGGTCTCTTCACAGCGGAAGATGTTAAGAATCAAAATCCTGACGCTCCTTTGTATAGAAAATATCTCATGCATGGAATGGCACATCATATCGGCCTCGACGTCCACGACAGCGTAGATAAATTCGAGCCTTTCAAGGCAGGAATGATTCTTACCTGTGAACCTGGAATCTACATCAGAGAAGAAGGCATCGGCATCAGAATCGAAAATGACTTGCTTATCACAGAAGGCGAACCTATTAACCTCTTCGAAGGACTTCCAATTGAAGTGGAGGAAATTGAGAGTTTAATGCATAATTCATAATGCATAATTCATAATATGTAATTGATGCGTCTATAAAGTTGACCGTTGACTTTAAAAATTAACCATTAAAAAATAAACAACATGAAAAAGACATTATCAATTTTGGTTCTCATGATTTTCATGGGATTGGGTTTTGCGACAAAGGCACAAAATCTTCAGGTTATGTATGACTTTGGCGGTGAACGTCAATACATTACAACGACATTTGAAATGTATAAAGCCGACAAATGGGGCGGCACTTTCTTCTTTGTGGATTTTTATCATGATGGAAAAAATGCTCCTAACAATCATGGCATGATGGGTACTTATATGGAAATCGAGCGTTCTTTGAATTTCTGGCAAGATTCTAAGTTGAAGAATTTAAGCGCACACGTTGAATATGCAGGCGGATTGGGCGTTTATAATATAGCTCCTGGCGCTAATGGCGGCTATAATATCAACAACACTTGGATGTTCGGTGCTGAATATTTCTTCCATTCAAAAGACTATAGAAACACTTTGACGGTAGCTGCGTTATATAAGACAATCTCTCATACAAAGCAGAATATTCCTCTCCAATTTTCTTTGGTTTGGGGAATGCAGGATCTGTTTAATGTGAAAGGTCTTAGATTCAACGGATTTGCTGATTTTTGGTGGCAAGAAAATAAATCTATAAAATCACAATTCTCCTTTATCACAGAACCTCAGATTTGGTATAATGTAGGTCAATTCTTCAACTGTCCAAATCTTAACATCGGTGGTGAAATTGAGATGTCATATAATTTTACGGGAAATGAGAAGCCTGATAAATTCTACGTCAATCCATGCCTTGGTGTTAAATGGGAGTTTTGAGTAATTTATAATTCATAATGCATAATTAAGAGACGTGTCGATGACGCCGATGAAACAAGGTGTCATTGATGCGTCTCTTGATTGTATATGAATTACTTTATCTCATAACCAGAGCTTCTGCCGCCACTTCCGGTTTTAACAAGGATGTTGCGTTCAAGTAAATCTTGAATGTCGCGTAATGCTGTCGCTTGTGAAGTGTGACAAATCTTGGCATATTTTGATGTCGTGAGTTTTCCTTCAAAACCATCGAGCAGTCGATTTAAAATCTTAACTTGTCTTTCGTTAAAAGTGACTTCGCTGTTATTCTGCCAGAAAATAGCTTTCTTTCTTATCTTCAAAAGTGTATCGTAAGAACGAATGATGGCACTTTCCATTGTTTCAAAAAACCATAACAGCCAATCTGTAATGCAGAGATTTCCTGTCGTTATTTTTTGTAATATTTCGTAATAAGAATTACGTTTTCTCATTATTTCAGCAGACATACTATAGAAACGTAATCTTTGTCCGTCAGATCTGGAGAGCATCATATCCGTAATGGTACGTGTGAGTCTTCCGTTTCCGTCATCAAAAGGATGTATTGCGACAAACCACAAATGTGCGATTGCTGCTTTTATTACTGGATCAATATCGCAAGGTTTGTTTATCCATTCCAAAAATAAATCCATTTCATGAGAAATCTCAGAAGATGAAGGGGCTTCGTAATGAACTTTTTCATGTCCCATTGCTCCTGATACAATCTGCATAGGTTCTTCGCCTTGTCGATATTCAGCAACAGATATTTTATACATTCCGCTTCTGCCTGTAGGGAAAAGTGCGGCATGCCAATTGCAAAGTCGTTCTTTTGTCAAAGCTTCATTATAATTCTTTATCGCATCCATCATTACCTGAACAACGCCTTCTGTGTAGTGGTCGGGAGCTGGAAGTCCTTGTGTGTTCAATCCTAAGCGCGAAGCAACTGATGACCTGACTCTTGCTGGGTCTAATATAATGCCTTCAATCTCTGATGAGCTAATCACGTCGGTGGTTATTATTTCTAATGAAGCGCTATTCTGTAATTCAAAACCAAATGTGTTTAGTTCACCTAATAACTTTCCTTGTAACATCCTGACTCGTGATAATAAAGTAATTATTTTACTATCATCCCAGTAGAATTCAGGCCAATTTTTATGTTGCCATATCCAAGTTTCTTTCATATTATTTTATTTTATGACGTGATTATTCATCCTATTCTCTTCAAAAAATGATGTGAATAAGCTTTGCAAATATAACATTTTATTAATCTAAAATGATAAATCAACCAACAAAAATCATTATCTTTGTTGCAATGAAAATGTCTAAGGACTAAAGACAAAAGTCTAAAGGTTTTTTGAAAGTTGCCTTAAACCTTAAACTTTAAGCCTTAAACAAAAAAAGTTAATAATCAAGTAGCTCAGGGCTCGTAGCTCAGGGCTCAAAGCAAAATAAAATACTATGTTTTCAAAAGAAGTTTTCGCTGGCCGTCGCGCCGCTTTATTAAAATCAGGTCTCAAAGGTTTAGCGTTTTTCCCAGCTAACGACGAGGCTTCTCTCAATTATCCTGATAACACTTATCGCTATCGTCAAGATAGTAACTTCACTTATTTCTTCGGCCTCGACACTCCTGACTTGGTAGGTGTCATCGACTTTGAGTCTGGCGAAGAAATCCTTTTCGGTAGAGAAATAACAATCGATGATATTATTTGGTGTGGCAATCTTCCATCTCTTACAGAGCAAGGCGATATGATTGCTGTGAAACAAACCCGCGACATCAATGGTTTCGGCGAATATCTCCGCGACGCCGTTGCTAAAGGAAGACAAATTCACATGCTTCCTCCTTACCGCGGCGACATGAAAATCAAACTCGCTAAATGGTTCAACACCGACATCGATAGCCTTTCAAAATATGTAAGCCAAGAACTTATTCAAGAAGTCGTTAAACTTCGTGAAATCAAGACTGAAGTCGAGATTGAAGATATGGAAAAGGCTGCTAATACTGCATATTTCATGCACACCACAGCGATGAAAATGTGTAAACCAGGCGTTATCGAACAAGAAATCGCTGGTGCTGTTGAAGGCGTCGCTATATCAAACGGCTACGGCGTTTCTTTCCCAGTTATCTTAAGCATGGATGGTCAAACATTGCACAATCACAGCCATAATGGAGTGCTTCAAGAAGGCAGAATGATGGTCTGCGATGCTGGTGCTGAGACAAAGAACTACTATGCTTCCGACTTCACTCGTACAATCCCAGTAGGCGGCAAATTCAACGCACGTCAAAGCGACATATATAATATCGTGTTGAAGGCTAATATGGAAGTCATCAAGAACACTCGTCCAGGCATCAGATATTTCGATATGCACACTTTGGCTGTCCGCACTATCATCGAAGGCTTGAACGCTGTCGGTTTGATGAAAGGTAATGTAGACGATGCATTGGCAGTTGGCGCACATTATTTATTCATGCCTCACGGACTCGGTCACGCAATGGGTATG
This sequence comes from Bacteroidales bacterium, assembly GCA_045613185.1. Taxonomy (GTDB): domain Bacteria; phylum Bacteroidota; class Bacteroidia; order Bacteroidales; family F082; genus Limimorpha. The sequence continues at coordinate 13,934 of JAZLAL010000147.1, forward strand.
GATGTTCATGATATGGAAGGACTTGGAGAAAACAATGTCGGCTACGATGCAGAAACTCCACGTTCAACAAAAGAAGGCTTCAAAGGATTACGTTTCGGTAAATTCTTGAAACCAGGTATGGTTGTCACTGACGAGCCAGGAATCTACTTCATCCCAACATTGATAGACATTTGGAAAGCAGAAGGCAAACATAAAGAATTCATCAACTACGATAAAGT